>JAGVCB010000193.1 GCA_020059445.1 Polynucleobacter sp.
ACTTTTGTTGCTGGATCTGCGATTTTTGGTAAACCTGATTACAAAGCCATCATCGATAAGATGCGTGAGGAATTAGGGAAGGTTTAAATTTCAAGAGAGTCATTGGTTTCTTAATTGATGGCTCTTTGAACTTCGCTGGTAAAAATCATTCGGCTTGGATTGCACCCAAGCAATAAATTTTTGCATCTCAGCTTTTTCTCTGATGGCTTCGGCCGTGTTCAATTCTCTGGCCAACTGTGTTTCTGTGAATAAAGCATGAATTTGCCTGTGGCAAATGCGATGCAAATACTCGGTTGCTTTGCCACCCTTTGATTTTGGAACAAAGTGATGCGCATCTTTCTGGCTAGCAGGAATGAGGCGGTCGCAAATAGGGCAGATCAACTCTGCTGCCGAAACTTCTTTCGGAAACGTATTAGCAAGTAGTTTTTGACGAATTTTCCCCAACATGATGGCATCTATCTTAATGTTGGAATAACAAATTTGCTGAATTCGGCTGTATTCATATATACTGTATATATATACAGTATTGCTATGACTCAACCGACCAATCAACTTCTTCATCAAACCAGCTTGAGCCAAGTTCCTCAAGGCTTGTCTGGTGATTTATCGGTCAATGAGACGCCACTCATCATGCACCCATTATCGGCAGGATTTCCGAGTCCTGCGGCTGATTATGCGGCTGATGGTTTGGATTTGAATAGCTATCTGATACAGAATAAGCCAGCCACTTTCATGTTTACTGTGAGAGGTGAATCAATGATTGTGGCTGGCATCCATCATGGCGATAAGGTGGTCGTTGATCGAGCCTTAAAGCCCAAACACAAAGACATTGTGGTGGCAGTGGTCAATGGTGAATACACGATCAAACGCCTGTATAAATACAAAGGGCTGATTGAATTACGCCCAGAAAATCCTGACTATCCCAACATCACATTCAGCGAAGGTCATGAGCTACAAATATGGGGTGTGGTCATTGGGGTCGTTAGACGTTATTCAAGTAGTTCATCTCGGGTCTGATCATGAGCTCCCCCAATCAAAACCCCACCCATGCACCACTGTTTGCTTTGGTGGATGTTAATAATTTCTATGTGTCTTGTGAACGAGTCTTTGCTCCGCAGTTAGAAAAAACACCCATGGTGGTGCTGTCTAATAATGATGGTTGTGCAGTAGCGCGCAGCGCTGAAGTCAAAGCCTTGGGTGTCAAAATGGGCACCCCTTGGTTTCAGATGAAAGACTTGGCCAAACAGCATGGCATCTTGGCTTGCTCATCCAATTACACCCTGTACCACGACATGAGTCAGCGTGTGGTCGAGATACTGCGACAGTTCACACCCAAGCTAGAGGTCTACAGTGTTGACGAAAGCTTTCTACAAATCGAATCCGTTTTAAATGCACATGAGTCGCCCAATCATTTGGGTGCTGAGATCAAGCAGCGTATCAAGCAGTGGACTGGTTTGCCTGTGTGTGTCGGCATTGCACCCAGTAAAACTTTGGCCAAGTTTGCCAATCACTTGGCCAAAAAGAATCCCTCGTTCAAGGGTGTGTGTGATTTAAGCAATATGCCCAAACAGGAGCTCTATCAATGGATGAGTGAAGTATCTGCTGCTGAAGTTTGGGGTGTGGGTCGAAAAATTGCCAAACGTTTGGAGGGCATGGGCATACACACGGTGCTTGATCTGGTGCAAGTGTCGCCGCAAATGATGAGATTACAATTCGGAGTCGTGATTGAAAGACTCTGTTATGAATTGCGTGGACTATCTTGTTTAGCTCTTGAGGAGGTAGCTCCACCCAAGCAACAAATCATTGCTTCTAGAAGTTTTGGCAAATTAGTTTTGAGCTTAGATGAGTTGGCTGAATCAGTCGCTACACACACGGCCAGAGCAGCTGAGAAATTAAGAGCACAAGAGTCATTGACCAGTTCAATCAGTGTCTTTGTTCAGACCAATATATTCATGAGAAATGAACCTCAGTACAGTCAAAGTATTCAGATACCTTTGGCACATCCAAGCGATGACACCTTGGTGTTGACGGATATAGCCATCAAAGGATTGAAAGAAATTTATAAAAAAGGCTTTAGATATAAAAAAGCGGGCGTGATGTTGGGCCTGATGACTGATAAGCCAGTAGTACAACAGTCGTTGTTTGAAGATGCCAAAACACGAGGGCAATCTGTGCGCCTTATGAAAACGCTGGATTCAATTAATACACGTTATGGAGCTCAAGTCTTACGAGTGGCTGCTACGGGCACAGATCAAGCTTGGAAAATGAAATCAGAGAATATTTCCCCTAAGTACACCAGTCATTGGGATCAGCTACCCTTTGTTAATTAGGGTGATATGAGTCCTCAGCAAAATGTGACCACTTCTGCTAAATTAAGTTTTCAAAATTTAAAGTGAACATCATGAAATTCTCTCTGGGCCACATTGCCACTTTGTGTAAGTACACCGGCATTAGTTTCATTGCTGGAGCAGTGACTCATGGCGCATTCAGCGAGCAGCGATCAATGATTACTGCTGCGATTGGTGTGGCCATTTATTTGATTGCTGGTGTTTTAGAGAAAATATCAAATCCACAAACAAGTAATACATGGACCAATTTATTGGCCATTGGTGTGATTGCATCTGTGGGCTTGGGCTTTTTTACTGGTGGTCTGCAGCACTTTCCAGATTCTCCAGATAGAAGCTTATGGGTTGTCCCAGTCGGGTTTTTAATGAGTTTGATCGCAGTGTATTGGATGGAGGGAAGGCCTCATGCCAAGATCAAAGGAGTTCTGATTTATGGCGGTATCAGTGTGATCATCGTCACTATCGCATCCATCTATGCAGCCAATTACTTCAAGGCTCATCCCTCTGCTGGCGGACATGCTCATGGTGCAGCTGAAATGTCTTCAGAAAAAGACAAGAGCAAAGAGCACGACCATTCAACTCACAAGCATTGATGCAATATCAGCAATTGCATCAATGCCTTTAATTCATCAGTCAAGGAGCCTGAGTAATTAACTCAGGCTTAACCACTCGAATTCTTTCATCAACATAATAACCACCATATTCGGTATAACGTAAATAAACGGTTGAACAATCTGGGCATTGATGAACCGTACAACGATTATATGGATGAAAGCTCACCGCAATTGGGGCATTCTCTGACCAAATGGTGGTGCCATTTGGATGGTACTCATCCCAAATTTCTTCTGCATCAGGATGTTTAAGAGTACCAACTGTTTTTAAGCCATCGCGATCAAAGGTGCTGAGGATGGTTTCCCAACAAGAAAAATCATGAGAGGCGCAATTTGAGCACTGCTGTTCATGTTGTTGTGAAGCATGAACGAGCAATTCTTGAGCATTTAAAACAGGAATCATTGATTTTCATTTCTTAATGAGTGAAGCGCATAAATATAGAAAAACGAAAAACCAATAACTGAACATCTAAGACTGACTTTGACCAGTCATTTCTTCAATCAGTTCTTTGACTAAATCAAGACGAATTTGTGCATTATCAATGCTCAATAGATGATGCTTTTGTGCAGGTGTAAGGGGTAGGATTTCGCACCAGCGATTGGCGACCCAGCCACATTGCTCTAAATCATAAGGTTGGCTGAAAGGCATCTGATCTTCCCTTACACCTTTTTTCTGCAAGGATGCAATGATCGCACCCAAGTTATCTGCGAGTGTTTGATGTTCAGCTTGAATCGGGTAGTTGGCGTCTTCAGATAAAAATTCAACATCACCCATCCATAAACCATTTTTCTCTTTTTGACTTTGGTGCACTTTGAAGCGTCTAGTGCCACGACACTTGATGAAAAATAAACTAGGTTGAGGCGCATCGAAATAAGTGATGTCTACCAAAGTGCCGGTTGGGAAAAACACGGTGGGTTTATCGGTGGGATCTGCCACCTCTTTGCCTTCATCCAAAGTCACAATACCAAAAGTACTTGAATTGGCGATGCAGTCTTTGACCATGTCTAGATAGCGAACTTCAAAGATTTTCAAATCGAGTGCGCCAGAGGGGTAAAGCGTCTGTCCGAGAGGAAATAATGGTATGGTTGTGAGTTTGGTCAACATAAATCCATTGTATTCAAGACTGAAATAAATTGCTGATGACAATCCTGTTTTAATATCAGGGTCATGACCCCCGAATCCCTGGAAAAATTGATCAGCATGAAAATGCCTTTTGGCAAGCACGCTGGAAAACTGCTGTGTGATTTACCTGCCAACTATTTATCGTGGTTTGCTAGAGAGGGATTTCCGAAAGGGGAAATAGGGGAGTTATTGCACTTGATGCACGAGATTGATCACAATAATTTGCGGCACCTACTTACTCAGTTACAAAAGTAATCAGCTTTCTTTTTGAGTTGGCTTCTCTGGTAAGAATTTACTCTGAAGAAATCAGTGGATTCTGACGAATTACTTCCAGCACATTTAGATTGACTGGATTCATCATGATTTCTTTAAGGAGAAAACGTGATGGAGATGATTATCAGAAACATTGTCAAAAAAACACCGTCTAAGCAAAGCAGAAAAGTCTCAACCAGAAGAAGTTCCAGTGTTTTATCTAAAAGCATCAAGCTGGCAAAAAGTGCGAGCTATGGCTTGGGTAAATTAGCGACCTTGGTTTTTATTGGCAGACTATAAGGTAATGTCATGAGCCATGCGATGTGTGAGTTATTGGTTGATAAATTGATTAATTCTGATGAATTAGGTGAAATCACGGAAACAATTCAGGTGAGCGTTGAATCAGGTCAGGGCATATGGCAGTTATTGATGGATAACCCGATTGTCTTTGGCATGTTGATGGGAGGTGGCGTTGCCACCTACATCAGAAAATGGTTCTTTAAGCGTTACAGAAATGTCTCGCGCTCAACGTAACAGTCTTTGTCTCACATGATCAAGTAGACCGTCACAGGCATCCTCGACCAAATCAAGCACTTCTTCGAAACCTTCGCTGCCCTTGTAATAAGGATCTGGAACAACGCTGGCTTGATTGACTTTGCAAAACTCTGTTAAGCGTCTGATCTTGTGTTTTTTATTTGGAGGGCAACGCTGCTCTGTCAGCGCAAAGTTTTCCCAATCCATCACCAGCAATAAATCATAGTGATCAAAGTCACGATCATCTAATTGCCTAGCTGCTAAATCTGATAAATCGTAGCCACGCTTGAGAGCATGTGTTTGTGAGCGCGCATCGGGTGCTTCACCGACGTGATAAGCATGTGTTCCTGCTGAGTCAACGGTTACTTGATGAGATAAACCAGACTCTTCAATGTATTGGCGAAATACGCCGTGGGCCGTTGGGCTCCTACAGATATTCCCCATGCAGACAAATAGAATGTTTATGGTGATCATTTAAAACAAATCCTTTTGCGACTCTTTGCGCAATAAAAAATGATTCTGTTGCGCAATACTCATTTCTCTGCGACCCGCTTGAACAATGATGGCATCACCAGCTTTGATGCTGCCGCCTTGGTGTACTTTCAGATACCAGCCTGAGCGAGTCGATTGAATCATGGCTTTTGATGCACCTTTGTAGCCCATACGTGCATTGAATTTAAAGCATGGTTCTCTCAGTTTCACAACCTCCAGCTCAACATCACCAATTAGCCAGTTATCACCCACCCAAACAGCCTCTTCTGAGAAGCCTTCAACACTGAGATTTTCTCCAACAAAACCAAACCCAATGGGGTTGGTTCTTTTGGCTTCTCTGGTAAGTAATTCATTCCAGAAAGAGTAATGCTCACTCGGGTAAGCGTAGATTGCTTTTTCAAGACCACCATGCACGCTGAAATCAGCTTGCTCATCCCCATCCAAACCAACGGTTCTGACTTTGATACTGATGGGATCATCTAAAGAACTGACAATCTCTTTTTTAATGCCTGAATTGACCACGCGATGATCGGGATGGTCAATGCCGAATAAGGGTGCAATCTTACCTGTGGAAATTGAAATGATGCGCATGCCATAATTAAATCACTGAATTGATAATTAGGTCATTTATGCCTCGTTTTGCCGTTAACCTCTCTTTGCTTTATGCACACCTGCCTTTTTTAGAGAGGATCAAGGCTGCAAAAGAGGATGGTTTTGAGGCCATTGAATGCCAATTTCCTTATCAAGAAAACTCTGGTGCGGTCTTGAGTGAAATCGCGCAGCTGATGACTCAGCTTGAATTGCCGATGCTTCTGCATAACTTGCGTGGGGGCGATTGGTCCAAAGGAGATCGAGGTTTGGCTTGCGACCCCGCCAGAGTAGAAGAGTTCAGAAAAGGCATTCCTGATGCCATCAGTCACGCCCAACATTTGGGCGTTCAGCAATTAAATTGCTTGGCTGGTATCTTGCCTGAAGGCATTAGCTTCGATCAAGCGCAAAAAACGTTCGTTGAAAACTTAACTTACGCGGCAGAACAACTAAGAAAATCCAAGATCAAACTCTTGATTGAACCCATCAATACATTTGATATGCCCGGGTTCTTTCTGTCCAGTAGTCAGCATGCGCTAGAAACCATCATGGCAGTACCATCTAACAACCTTTATCTCCAATACGATGCTTATCATGCTCATCGCATGGGTGAAGATATTTTGAGTATTGAAGAGTTGATGCCTTTCATAGAACATATTCAGATTGCAGACCATCCGGGTCGCCATGAACCCGGTACGGGCGAAATCAATTACCCCGACTTTTTCATGTTGCTGGATGACTTAGGGTACGAAGGTTGGGTTGGCTGCGAATACAAAGAACTGCATCAAGCTAATTTCTTAAAGGTTTGATTTAGTCAAAGGCGCAAGGCTTTGCACTCAAGAAGGCTATTCAGAGGATAATGAAAGTCCAAGACATCATTGAGCAATTGCTAAGCCATTTTATTAATTTTTGACATGCTATTAGACCCACCACAATCATCGCTAGCCTCAGTGCCAAAAATTATTCAAGACAATGGCTATGTCGCGTTATCTCCTGAGCAATTTTTTGAGCTCTCTCAACACAATCTGACTGAGTGGCAAGATCTATCTGTCACTTGGAAAAACTTACCAGCTGATGCCTATCTAAAAGATGGTGGTCGTTACCGTCAAAGAAGACATGCCAGTTTTGTGATTCAAAATAATTCAGTAACTTTGGCTCCTCACCGTGCCCATTGGCAGCCAGTGTCTTATAACGCTTTGCATGGCGGTATTGATCGTTGGTTTGAACCATGTGAAGAAACGTTTGCAAACTCAGCAGCGCTCAAAGATTTTTTATTGAACTTGGCGCTTCAGTTTGATCAAACACAAAACAATCTTGACGCATCCAAACCTTGGTTTGTAGAAGTTCATCAATTCAGAATTGATACCACAGATGGCATTGGACGACCAACACCTGAAGGTGCTCATCGTGATGGCGTTGAATACGTGGCCGTTTTAATGCTCGAGCGTCAAGGTATCAAAGGTGGAGAAACCAGAGTATTTGAGTCCAATGGACCACAAGGTCAGCGCTTCACTTTGCAAAAGCCTTTTAGTTTGTTATTGCTGGATGATGCTCGTGTGGTTCATGAAACCACACCGATACAACCCTCAGATCCAAAAGCCTCTGTACAAGGTTGGCGTGATACTTTGGTGGTTACCTACAGACGTGGGGGATTTCAGGATAGTCCTGGCGCTTAAGACGAAAAGCTATTGTTGCTGTTAGCTTGTACCTCAAGGGTGAGAATGCTTGATCAGTTGGTGTGAGACGTACTGGCCAGATGCGTTGACTTTCACTAACACCATACTTCCCGAGCTCAACGACTGACCTGCAAAAGCCTGAATATTCACCTGATGGGTGACCATGATCACAGGTTTGCGTGGAGAAGTTTTAAGCAGTTGTGCAATCTTAATTTGAGTTAAACGAGTTTGCTCTTGCCGATTGCCACGATTTTCAAAAAATGATCCAAGCCCCGACTCAAGCTGCACTATCCCCTTATTTAAAAGAGTGGCTGTGTCTTTACAGCGACACCAAGGACTGCTGAATACTTGTGCACTCCCCACACCCTGAGTCTTCAACCATTGGCCAATCATCTTGGCTTGAGTCTTACCAGCTTCACCTAAGTTTCTTTGGGTGCTGCAATCACTCAAGTTAAATCCGTCTGGGTCACTGTAGCCCGGCGCATCAGCATGTCTCATCATCAACACATAAGGACCTGTTTCTAGATCTTCTCTGAGACCGGCATGTGTTAATTGACTGGCCAACAACAAACAGCAACTGACGAACAAGTGGCTTGGCCATTTGAGCTGGCTAAATAAACTTTGCGGAGTACTTTTCATAGAAATCACTTTCTTTTTATTTCTTTCGCTTCTTTTTCAAGGCGTTTTTTATTTTCAGCAGCAATACTCAAATCAGGTTTTAAAACCGATGTATGAATAATTTTGCTCGGATTCATGGTCAAGGGTAGATATTCTTGTTTGGCCCAAGTATTCGCGTAACTGGAGTAATGACGACTATTCACCCAGCCTGATTGACCTGTTTGATAAATAAATTGAGACTGATCCAAATTGGATAAGTCATAAATCGCACGCATGCTCGCTGCTTTATTGACGGTGAATGGGTTGCTACTGTTGCCTAAATCCATGAAGCCCAAATTCACTGTGAAAGCATCACCGGGAATTGGGCGTGTGATTTCAAACTTATTTTTCAATAAAGACACTTTGCTGAATGGACGGTGTTCAGAAACAGCTAAGTGCACCTCACCCCATTTCCAAGACTGCGGTGTTCCACCTATGCGTTTGCTTAGATCTTCTAAGGCCAAAGTAAGAGCCTCGTCCATGAGGCTCTCACAAGTTTCAACTTCTGGGGTGCTTGATTTGTCACACCAGAACGCTGTTTGAGCATTGCCGGTTTGATGCATCTTCATAATGTGATGGAGTCCAGAGCGGAAATCTCGTTTGCCGTATTCAATAGTAAAACTTTTACCCAGTTTGTCAGCGAATATCAAGCGTGTTAACTGATGAACCCATGAGTTGTAGATAGTGGCGCC
>JAGVCB010000023.1 GCA_020059445.1 Polynucleobacter sp.
ATTGGCTTGCTGCGCTTGAGCCAAAGAAGCAGTCGCCGTGATCGCAGTCAATGCGATTGCAGCCAATGTTTTATTCAGAATAGGGTACATCATTTATCAAAGTGCCTTATTTGCTAGGTGTGAATCAATTATCTAAATTGTATAGAGAATGCGGAGCAATTTCAGAAGGTCAATCTTCCTCTTTCACAGGAGGGGGATTGCCGTCATAAACTTGATTGCGGCGCCGCTGCAAATAACCATCTCGCATGAAACTGTACTTATCAAATGCAGCATCTTCCAATAACTGCCCAGCATCCAGTAAGTCTGCACGACGATTGATGACCCTGAGCGCATTCACAGCAATTTTTTCATCACTATTGAGTTTATTGGTATTGATCATAAAATCAGTTTCAATATCAACGGCCAAACCAACGGTATCCCTCACATTGCTTGCGCCAAAGAATGGCAACACAACATATGGGCCATCGGAAATACCCCAAACGCCCAAGGTCTGACCAAAATCTTCTCTGTTCTTATCCAAGCCCATATCGGTGGCAACATCAAACAAGCCCAAAACACCAACCGTTGAGTTAATTAAAAATCGTCCAATATCGTTGGCAGTTGCTGCTGGCTTACCCTGTAATAAATTATTTGCGCCAATCAAGACATCATTGATATTGCTAAAAAAGTTTGTTACGCCTGTGCGCACAAATTCAGGCAAGACAAATTTATAGGCCTGTGCAATTGGCTTGATCACGTAACCATCAGCCGCTTCGTTGAATGAGAAAACAGCCCGATTCATGGGCTCAAACGGATCAATCTTAGCCACGCGCTCATTTTGTTGAGTGGTGGCACAGCCCGTCATCACGATCACGCTGAACATCAAGATTTTTTTTATGATTGTTTTATTGATTAAGTTCAACATACTGATTAGCTACTCTGCTTTCTTTGATTAAAGTTCGCTTTATTTCTTATCTGATGGCGCGCCATCAGAGGCTTTGTTGTAAAGAAACTGACTGATCAAGTTTTCTAAAACGATGGCCGATTGCGTTTGGGTCAACTTACTACCGCCCGCGATCATCGCTTCATCACCACCGGCTTCAAGGCCAATGTACTGCTCACCCAATAAACCAGAAGTCAAAATCTTGGCCGAACTGTCTTTAGGGAATTTATAACGCTCCTCTAAATTCATAAAAACAGTCGCTTGATAACTTTGATCATCAAAACGAATTTCTGAAACGCGTCCAACCACCACGCCAGCGCTCTTGACTGGAGCTCGTGGCTTCAATCCGCCGATATTGTCGAATTTTGCACTTACCTGATACGTTGGCTCAAAAGTAAAAGCGCTCATATTTCCGGCCTTCAATGCTAAAAATAGCAAAGCCAAGAGGCCAAGCGCCACAAATAAACCGACCCAGATATCTAATGATTGTTTTTTCATAGTATTTACAGAATTTATAAGACTTTATCAGCTTGAGAACATCACTGCAGTTAAAAGGAAATCCAGCGCCAAAACTGCTAAGGAAGCAATCACCACCGTTCGGGTGGTTGCCCTAGCAACCCCCTCTGGTGTTGGCTTGGCTTCATGGCCCTGATACAAAGCAATAAAAGTAACAGCAACACCAAACACCATACTCTTGATCACGCCGTTACCGATGTCTTTCACCACATCCACACCAGCTTGCATTTGCGCCCAGAATGCCCCGTCATCCACACCAATCAATGGCACCCCGACCAAATAACCACCCATGATGCCCACCGCACTGAAGATAGCAGCCAGGATTGGCATGGCAATGATGCCGGCCCACAGTCTTGGAGCAATCACTCGAGTCAAAGGATCCACGGCCATCATTTCCATGGCACTTAATTGCTCACCAGCTTTCATGAGACCAATTTCAGCGGTCAACGATGTTCCAGCACGACCAGCAAACAAAAGTGCAGTGACAACCGGGCCCAATTCACGCACCAAGGACAAAGCCACCAATAATCCAAGCGCTTGCTCAGAGCCATAACGATTCAAAGTGTAATAACCTTGCAAGCCTAAAACAAAACCAACAAACAATCCTGAGACGGCAATGATCACAAAAGAATAATTGCCCACAAAGTGAACTTGATCCGTGACCAAACGTGGGCGCTTGAGCAAAAATGCTGAACGACGCATGATGGTGATGAACATCCTTGAGGCATAACCGAGCCCCACAAGATGCTCTCGCACAAAGGCGCCCAAATTACCTAATGTGATTAAAACGCTGTTCATGCCTTAGCCCCAAAATCTTCAGCCAATGTTTTGCCTGGGTAATGGAATGGCACTGGACCATCAGGATCAGCAGAAACAAACTGTTTCACAAATGGGTCTGTGGATAGTTTTAAATCGTGAGGAGTACCTTCAGCAGCCACGGTTCCGTTCGCAATGAAATAAACATAATCAGCAATTTCAAAAGTTTCTGGAATATCGTGCGTGACCAAAATACTGGTGGCGCCCAAAGCTTGATTCATGTTTTTAATCAAGCGCGCAGTGATGCCCAAGGAAATCGGATCCAAGCCAGCGAATGGCTCGTCGTACATGATCAAGGGAGGATCGAGGGCAATGGCTCTGGCAAGAGCCACACGTCTGGCCATACCACCTGAAATTTGCGAAGGCATTAAATCACGCGCACCACGCAAGCCAACCGCATTAAGTTTCATCAATACCAAATCGCGCAAAGTTGATTCGCTGACTTTGGTATGTTCACGCAATGGGAAGGCCACGTTTTCAAAAACACTCATATCAGTGAACAAGGCGCCGAACTGGAACAACATGCCCATGCGACGACGAGCAGCCATCAATTGTTGGGCATTCATCAAGCCAACATTCTGACCCTCAAACATCACCTCGCCTTGTTGCGCTGTGACCTGTCCACCAATCAAACGTAAGACCGTGGTTTTACCGCAACCAGAACCACCCATCACAGCGATCACTTTACCGCGCGGGAACTCCATGTTGAGGCCAGAAAGAATATTTCTTTCCCCGGGCGCATAAGAAAAATCGACGCCCTTGAGTGAAACAATTGATTTAGTGGGATTTGTCATTTACAGACTGCCACCATGTTTTTTGTAGAAATCATGATGGCAGTGTATCAATAGCTGATGATGTTGAATCAATTAACGCGGTAAAACGCTGCTACCCATCAAAAACTCATCGACAGCTCGTGCACATTGACGACCTTCACGAATAGCCCAAACCACCAAAGATTGGCCGCGACGCATATCACCTGCCGCGAAAATCTTAGGCACGTTGGTGTAATAAGCCTTTTCACCTTCGGTGCTGGCTTTAGCATTACCGCGAGGATCTTTTTCAACACCAAAAGCATCCAATACTTGCTGAGCTGGTGACACAAAGCCCATGGCCAAAAACACCAAATCAGCTTTCATTTCAAATTCACTGCCAGCAATTTCTTGCATCTTGCCGTCTTTCCATTCAAGACGCACACCGATCAATTTCTCAACCTTGCCGTTTTTACCTTCAAAACGCTTGGTAGCGACTGACCAATCACGCTCACAACCCTCATCGTGCGATGAAGATGTGCGCAACTTGGTTGGCCAATAAGGCCAAACCAATGGTTTGTTTTCTTGCTCAGGTGGCTGAGGCAACAATTCAAATTGCGAGATCGATGCTGCGCCATGACGATTCGATGTGCCCACACAGTCTGAACCTGTGTCACCACCACCAATCACGATCACATGCTTACCGTCTGCACGGATTTCATTTTTGTTATCGCCAGCAACTTCTTTGTTCTGCGGAATCAAAAATTCCAATGCATAGTGAATGCCAGACAACTCACGACCAGGCACTGGTAAATCACGTGGTTGCTCTGCACCACCAGTGATCACAACTGCATCAAAGTCTTTTTGTAACTGCTCTGGAGAAACCACTTTCTTGGAGTAATTCTTAACTTCTTTACCCAAAATGTCTTTACCAACAAAAGTACCTGTTTCGAATTTCACGCCTTCGGCTTTCATTTGCTCGACACGACGATCAATCAAAGTTTTTTCCATCTTGAAGTCAGGAATGCCATAGCGCAACAAGCCACCAACACGATCATTCTTTTCGTACAAAGTCACATCATGACCCACACGTGCCAATTGTTGTGCAGCAGCCATGCCTGCAGGACCTGATCCAACGATGGCTATTTTCTTACCAGTTTTTTGTTTAGCGATCTGCGGCTTGACCCAATCATTGGCCCAAGCTTTATCAATGATGGCATGCTCAATCGATTTGATGCCCACAGGCGCTTCATTAATACCGAGCGTACAGGCTGCCTCACAAGGTGCTGGACAAATACGGCCAGTGAACTCAGGGAAGTTATTGGTTGAATGCAAAACATCAATCGCATTCTTCCAGTCTTGCTGATAGACCAAATCATTAAAATCAGGAATGATGTTGTTGACTGGGCAACCGCTATTGCAAAACGGAATACCGCAATCCATGCAACGTGCGCCTTGAGTTTTTGCCTCATCATCTGACAAAGTCATCACAAACTCTTTGTAATGCTTCACGCGTTTTTGTGGCTCCTCATAATGCTCGCTGAGGCGCTCAAATTCCATAAATCCAGTGACCTTACCCATTTTTATTCCTTTATCTCTTGATTCATCACTTAAACAGAAGCCGCTTGTTTGCTGCCTTGAGATTTCTCCCAAAGCTCACCCAAAGCGCGCTTATATTCAGTCGGGAATACTTTTAAGAAGCGTGCGCGTGACTTGTCCCAATCAGCCAAAATTGCTTTTGCACGTTCTGAGCCTGTGTGCTTGAAATGACGTTCAATCAAATTCTTCAAAATGACTTCGTCTGTTAAACGCTCGCCACCTTCTTTCACATTCACTGGAGCGTGCCACTCTGGCTTAGGCATCTTGGCTTCTTGTTCTGCTGAACTGAGAACTGGCTCAAGTGTTGCCATGCTGGTATTGCAGCGTTTAGCAAATAAACCATCTTCATCGTAAACATAAGCAATACCGCCGCTCATACCTGCAGCAAAGTTACGGCCCGTTAAACCTAGAGCCACAACAGTACCGCCCGTCATGTATTCACAACCGTGATCTCCTGTGCCTTCGACCACTGCAATGGCACCTGAGTTACGAACTGCAAAACGCTCACCAGCAACACCATTGAAGAACGCTTCACCAGCGATTGCTCCGTAAAGTACTGTATTACCCACAATGATGTTTTGCGATGCGTCGCCACGGAATTCGTGCGGCGCACGAACAATCACTCGACCACCTGATAAACCTTTACCAACGTAGTCATTGCCGTCACCCACCAAGTCCATGGTCACACCATGAGCCAAGAAGGCTGCGAAACTTTGACCAGCAGTACCGTTCAATTGAATGTGAATCGTGTC
>JAGVCB010000004.1 GCA_020059445.1 Polynucleobacter sp.
GCTTTTGTTCCTGGTATTCGTCCTGGCGATCAAACAGCTCGCTACGTTGATAAGATTTTGACGCGCTTGACATTGATCGGTGCGGCTTACATGGTTTTAGTTTGTTTGTTGCCAGAGTTTTTGGTGTTACGTTGGAATGTGCCGTTTTACTTTGGTGGAACATCACTTCTAATCATCGTGGTGGTGACAATGGACTTCATGGCCCAAGTTCAGTCATACATGATGCAGCAGCAATATGATTCACTATTGAAGAAGGCTAACTTCAAAATGGGTAACTCGTAAGCTATATGGCAAAAGATGATGTCATACAAATGGCTGGCGAGATTGTTGAAAACTTGCCTAATGCCATGTTTCGTGTGAAGTTAGAAAACGGACATGTGGTGTTGGGACATATCTCAGGAAAAATGCGTATGCACTATATCCGCATTCTTCCTGGCGACAAAGTGACGGTGGAGCTTACTCCATACGACTTGTCAAAAGCGCGAATTGTGTTCCGCGCGAAGTAGTAACTAATTGTATAGAAGAGGTTAATTATGAAAGTTTTGGCATCTGTTAAGTGTATCTGCCGCAACTGTAAGATCATTAAGCGCAAGCGCGTGGTTAGAGTTATCTGTTCATCAGATGCTCGTCACAAGCAGCGTCAAGGTTAATAAAGAAGCCGTCTCAAAAAAGAGGAACGTTACATGGCACGTATCGCAGGGGTAAACATCCCAAATCATCAACACACCGTTATTGGTCTAACGGCTATTTTTGGTATTGGCAATTCATTGGCTCGTAAAATTTGCGAAGCTTCTGGTGTTGCAATTAACAAAAAAGTTAAAGATCTAAACGATGCTGATTTAGAAAAACTTCGTGAAGAGGTAGGCAGGTTCACTGTTGAAGGTGACTTGCGTCGTGAAGTGACAATGAACATCAAGCGCCTAATGGACTTAGGTTGCTACCGTGGTCTGCGTCATCGCAAAGGCTTGCCAATGCGCGGTCAACGCACACGCACTAATGCTCGTACACGCAAAGGCCCTCGTAAGGCCGGTATTGCACTTAAGAAATAATTAGGAAGAGCTGACAATGGCAAAACCACAACAAAACAACGCGGCTCGCGCCCGTAAAAAAGTTAAAAAGAATATTGCTGACGGCATTGCGCACGTTCACGCTTCATTCAATAACACTATCGTGACTATCACTGATCGCCAGGGCAATGCTTTGTCATGGGCAACATCAGGTGGTCAAGGTTTTAAAGGTTCTCGTAAATCTACACCGTTTGCCGCACAGGTAGCAGCTGAAGTTGCTGGCCGCGCAGCGATTGAGTGTGGTATCAAGAACTTGGCAGTAGAGATCAAGGGCCCAGGCCCAGGTCGCGAATCTGCTGTTCGTGCTTTGAATGCTCTTGGCATCAAAATCACGGAAATCCAGGACGTTACGCCAGTTCCGCACAATGGCTGCCGTCCTCCAAAGCGTCGTCGTATCTAATTTTTTTAATCAAGCCCACCGTCCATTGCTAGTAGAGGATGGACTCACCCTCAGTTATTAACTGAAGGCAAAGAAAGGATGAATCGTGGCACGTTACATAGGCCCTAAGGCCAAACTATCACGTCGGGAAGGTACCGACTTATTCTTAAAGAGCACACGTCGCTCTTTATCAGACAAATGCAAGCTTGACACTAAGCCAGGTCAACATGGCCGCACATCTGGTGCGCGTACATCTGACTACGGTAATCAATTACGTGAAAAGCAAAAAGTGAAGCGTATTTACGGTGTATTGGAGCGTCAGTTCCGCCGTTATTTCGCTGAAGCTGAGCGTCGCAAAGGCAACACAGGTGAAAACTTGTTGATGTTGTTGGAGTCACGTTTAGACAACGTTGTATACCGCATGGGTTTTGGCTCAACACGCGCCGAAGCACGTCAATTAGTTTCTCACAAAGCAATTTTGTTGAATGGTGATGTTGCAAACATTCCTTCAATGCAAGTTCGTCCAGGTGACGTGATTGCTATTCGTGAAAAAGCTAAAAAGCAAACTCGTATTCAAGAGTCTTTAGGTCTTGTTGCTCAATCAGCTGATGTTAGCTGGGTAAACGTAGACGCTACTAAATTAGAAGGCACATTCAAGCAAGCCCCTGATCGTGAAGACATCGGTGGCGATATCAATGAAAGCTTGATCGTCGAACTTTATTCACGTTAATGTGTCGCCCTCTTAAGGAATAAATATATGCAAAACACACTGCTGAAGCCGAAAATTATTTCCGTTGAAGCGCTTGCAGAAAACCAAGCGAAAGTAGTTATGGAACCGTTTGAACGCGGTTATGGCCATACCTTGGGTAACGCCTTGCGTCGTGTGCTTTTGTCGTCTATGGTAGGTTGTGCTCCAACAGAAGTCAGCATTGCTGGCGTTGTTCATGAGTATTCAACAATTGATGGCGTGCAAGAAGACGTTGTTAACCTATTATTGAACCTCAAAGGCATCGTTTTTAAACTAGAACAGCGTGATGAAGTAACCATCAACTTGCGTAAAGAAGGCGCAGGCGTTGTTTTGGCAAAAGACATTGAATTGCCTCACGATGTTGAAATCATCAATCCTGATCACGTGATTGCTCACTTATCTGCAAACGGTAAGTTAGATATGCAGATCAAGATTGAAAAAGGACGTGGCTATGTTCCTGGCAATGTTCGTAAATATCAAGATGAATCTTCAAAGACTATTGGCAGCATCGTTTTGGATGCGTCATTCAGTCCAGTTCGTCGTGTTAGCTATGCCGTTGAATCAGCTCGTGTTGAACAACGTACAGACTTAGACCGCTTGGTAATGACAATTGAAACCAATGGTGTGTTAACGCCAGAAGAAGCGATTCGTCAATCAGCAAGCATCTTGGTTGATCAGTTAGTAGTATTTGCACAACTAGAGGGTACACAAGCTGCTGGCGACTTGGCTCCAAGCCGTTCACCTGCTGTTGATCCAATGTTGATGAGACCTGTTGATGATCTTGAGTTAACAGTGCGCTCTGCAAATTGCTTAAAAGCTGAAAACATTTACTACATCGGTGACCTCATTCAACGCACTGAGAACGAGTTGTTAAAGACTCCAAATCTTGGCCGCAAATCATTGAATGAAATTAAAGATGTCTTGGCCGCTCGCGGTCTGACCTTGGGCATGAAGCTAGATAACTGGCCTCCTGCAGGTCTTGAGAAATAATAGAAAGGAAGAGCCACCATGCGTCACGGAAACGGACTTCGTAAATTAAATCGTACATCCTCACATCGTTTAGCGATGTTGCGCAACATGTCTAATTCATTGTTGCAGCACGAGGTCATTAAAACAACTTTGCCAAAAGCTAAAGAATTGCGTCGTGTAGTTGA
>JAGVCB010000069.1 GCA_020059445.1 Polynucleobacter sp.
GCTGCTTCTCTCACGACTTCAGACAAGCTTGGGTGGGGATGGCAAACGCGACCAATGTCTTCAGCGGCTGCTTTGAACTCCATCGCCACAGCGGCTTCAGCGATCAAGTCTGAGGCTGCTGCACCCACGATGTGAACACCGAGGATCTCATCAGTCTGTGCATCCGCCAAGACTTTAACGAAACCATCAGCTGAGCCCATGCCCAAGGCACGACCGTTGGCCGCGAATGGGAACTGACCTGGCTTATAGGCACGACCTTCAGCTTTAAGTTGCTGTTCGTTTTTACCAACCCAAGCAATCTCAGGAGATGTGTAGATCACCCAAGGAATGCAGTTGTAATCAATGTGTGGTTTTTGACCAGCGATCACTTCAGCCACCAAGACACCCTCGTCTTCAGCTTTGTGTGCCAACATCGGACCACGCACCACATCACCAACAGCATAAACCCCAGGAGCTGAAGTGGCACAAGTGTGATTATCGATAGGAATGAAACCGCGCTCATCTACTTTTAAGCCGATGGCTTCTAGGTTCAAACCTTGAGTGTTTGGTACACGACCGACTGATACGATCAAACGATCGCACTCAAGTTTTTGCGCTGCACCAGTGCTGTCTGTGTAAGCCACTGACACACCTTTTTTAGAAGCTTTGACTTCACCGATCTTCACGCCCAAATTGATGTTCAAGCCTTGCTTAACAAACAGTTTGTGAGCTTCTTTGGCAACGCCTTCATCACAAGCACCCAAGAAACTTGGCAATGCTTCAAGGATCGTGACTTCAGCACCTAAACGACGCCATACTGAACCCAACTCAAGACCAATCACGCCAGCACCAATCACGCCTAATTTTTTAGGAGTAGCGCCAAACTTGAGAGCACCTTCATTATCACAAATCAATTCGTTATCAACCGGCATGCCTGGCAAATGACGAGCTTTAGAACCTGTGGCGATGATGACATTTTTAGCAGTTACTGTGCCAGCGTCTTTACCGTCCACTTTGATCTGGTAACCATCAGCACCTTTACCAGCAAATGAGGCATGACCTCTTAACAAAGTGATTTTATTTTTGCGGAATAAGAACTGAATACCACCAGTCATCTTGCCAACGATGTCATCTTTACGAGTAATCATTTTCTTCACATCGATGCTGGCATCTTTAACGCTGATACCGTGATCAGCAATGTGATGAGCGATATTCTCAAACTCTTCAGAACTGGCCAACAATGCTTTTGAAGGAATACAACCAACGTTCAAGCAGGTACCGCCCAAACGTGGCTCACCTTTTGGATCGTCATACGGGTTGCTTTCAGCACACGCTACTTTGAAACCTAATTGAGCGGCACGAATCGCTGCGATGTAACCACCAGGGCCACCACCGATGACAACTACGTCAAAATTTTGACTCATAATTTTTCCTGTATTTTTCTATGTCTTTAACTGTATGGATGAGAGGCTTAATTAATTATTTAATTAAAGGTCTAATAAAAGACGTGCTGGGTCTTCCAACGCTTCTTTCATGGCAACCAAACCTAATACAGCTTCACGACCGTCGATGATGCGGTGGTCGTAAGACATCGCCAAATAGTTGATTGGGCGCACAACCACTTGACCGTTTTCAACAACAGCGCGGTCTTTGGTTGCGTGGATACCCAAAATCGCTGATTGCGGTGGGTTGATGATCGGTGTCGACAACATTGAACCGAAGATACCACCGTTAGAGATAGAGAAAGTACCACCTGATAGATCATCCAGTGTTAATTTGCCATCACGTGCTTTAACACCAAATTCAGCAATTTTCTTTTCAATATCAGCCAAGCTCATTTGATCAGCATCGCGCAAGATAGGTACCACTAGACCACGTGGTGAACCAACAGCGATACCGATGTCAAAGTAACCGTGATAAACGATGTCGTTGCCATCGACTGAGGCATTTAAGATCGGGTATTTCTTCAAAGCGTGCACAGCAGCTTTAACGAAGAAAGACATGAAACCTAACTTAACACCGTGTTCTTTTTCAAACTGGTCTTTGTATTTACCGCGCATGCCCATCACCGGCGCCATGTTCACTTCGTTGAAAGTGGTCAAAATGGCATTGGTTTGTTGAGACTGCAATAAACGCTCAGCAATACGAGCACGCAAGCGGCTCATTGGTACGCGCTCTTCTGGTCGATTACCAATATTCGCTTGCGGTGCTGCTGGTGCAGCAGCAGCTTTAGCAACGGGCGCAGTGCCAGACAATGTTGCAAGAACATCACCTTTGGTCACACGGCCATCTTTACCTGAACCACCCACTTCTGCAGCAGATAGATTGTTTTCAGCCATCAACTTAGCTGCTGAAGGCATTGCCTTAGCGCTGGCTGATGCAGCAGCAGCGGCCGCTGGAGCGGCTGCAGCAGGTGCCGGTGCTGCTGCGGCTGGTGCAGCAGCAGCTTTAGCAGCGCTGTCAATTTTTGCGATCACTTGATCAGAAACGACTGTGCCACCATCACCCACCATGATTTCAGCCAATACTCCAGCTGAGGGGGCTGGCACTTCTAGCACCACTTTGTCGGTTTCGATTTCGATCAAGATTTCATCTTGAGCAACCGCTTCACCGGCTTTTTTCTTCCAAGTCAACATCGTTGCTTCTGCAACTGATTCTGATAATTGTGGAACTTTGACGTCTACGATAGCCATGTTCTTTTTCCCTTATTTTCTATAGAGTATTTGTTAGTCTTATTGACTGATTATTTGGAGAGTACAAAACCTTTGAGTTTGGCGAACGCGCCTTCAACCAAAGATTTTTGTTGATCTTGGTGCAAGTGAGCGTAACCGCAAGCCGGAGAGGCTGAAGCTGGGCGACCTGAGTAACCCAATTTTTGACCCTCTGTCATGTTCTCGTGAATGTTGTGCTGAATGAAGAACCATGAGCCCTGGTTTTGTGGCTCGTCTTGACACCAAACAATTTCAGTCGCTTTTGGATATTTCTTCATTTCTGTAGCAAATGCTTTGTGCGGGAACGGGTACAACTGTTCTACACGGATCAATGCCACGTCTGTTTGCTTTTTGGCTTCACGAGCTTTTACCAAGTCGTAATAAACCTTGCCTGAACAAGCAATCACACGGGTCACTTTCTTAGGATCAATGCTCTCGTCCAATTCACCGATCAC
>JAGVCB010000164.1 GCA_020059445.1 Polynucleobacter sp.
AAATGTAACGAACTTCGCCACCCTCTGCTTTTTTATCGACGCTCATCAATTCCATGAAACGATCAACACCTAATTTAGGTGGCTCAGTTGGCAAACGAAGTGCTTGAATAATTTTCTTTAGACGTGATGCATCAGCTTCCAACAACAAGCCCACGCGAACTGATAAATCAGCCGCCATCACCATGCCACATCCAACTGCTTGACCGTGTAACCAAGCACCATAACCCATGCCTGCTTCAATTGCATGACCAAAGGTGTGACCAAAATTCAAGATGGCACGAATGCCGCCTTCTTTTTCATCTTGGGCCACTACTTGAGATTTGATTTCACATGAGCGACGCACGGCATGCTCCATCGCTGCAGGATCACAATTGTTCAATGCATCTTGATTTTTCTCAATCCAAGACAAAAATTCAGGATCAGCAATAGCGCCATGTTTGATGACTTCAGCCAAACCCGCCGCCAATTCTTCAGCTGGCAGAGTCTTTAAAGTATCTAAATCAGCAATCACAGCTTGTGGCTGATGAAAAGCGCCCACCATGTTTTTACCCAAAGGGTGGTTGATGCCAGTCTTGCCGCCCACCGATGAATCAACTTGAGATAACAGAGTAGTTGGAACTTGAATGAATCTGATGCCACGCATATAGCATGCAGCTGCAAAACCAGTCATATCACCAATCACACCGCCACCCAATGCAACGAGCGTGGTCTTTCGGTCAGCAGAATTCTCTAACAAGCCATCAAAAATCTTTTGCAATACTTCCCACGTTTTAAATACTTCACCATCAGGCAAAACAATGAGCTTCACTTTTTGACCCAAGGCTTCTAAAGTTTTAACCACCTGATCGGCATACAAAGGAGCTACCGTTTCATTGGTGACCACGGCGGTCAAAGTACCCTTGATGTGTTTTTTATATAAGTCTGCTTGACCCAGCAATTGAGATCCAATGTGGATCGGATAACTGCGCTCGCCTAAATCTAATTGAAGAGTGTTCATGTTGATAATTCAAATTGCATCATTAGTGTGTTCACCAACTGAGTGACGCTGGGCTTGCCAGTATCAATCACATGATGGGCGGTTTCTCTATACAGGGGATCACGAATCGCAAAAAGTTTTTCAAGGGTGCCTCTTGGATCATCGTTGTTCAACAACGGCCTGCCTTTGTCATTGCGAGTTCTTAACCATAGCTCATGAGGTGTTGCACGCAGATAAACAACCACACCTCTTTGATGCAAATGCTGGCGATTTTCAGGTAACAGAACAGCGCCCCCGCCAGTGGCTAAAACCAAGTTCTTTTCTTGTGTCAACTCATCAATGACCTGAGCCTCACGCTTGCGAAATCCATCTTCACCTTCCATCTCAAAAATGGTTGGAATACGAACGCCGCAACGCGCTTCAATTTCATGGTCTGAGTCAACAAATCGTCTTCCCAATTTTTTAGCCAAGAGACGGCCAACGGTGGTTTTACCGGCGCCCATCACTCCCACTAAAAAGATATTTTCAGGAAAACTGTTCATAGATGAGATTCTACTGAGGCTTTTGACTAGAAACCAAGGTTGGGGTCAAAAAAATTAATAATTCTGTTTTATCTTTGAACTTAGACTCCTGCCTGAAAAGAAAGCCAATCAATGGAATTGAGCCTAAGAATGGTACCTTGGCATCATCTTTTCTTTCCATTTCCTGAAAAATACCTCCCAAAATCACGGTTCCACCACTTTCAACCAAGACCTGAGTTTTAACGTGCTTGGTGTCAATGGCAAATCCTTGCTCAGTTTTTAATCCAACGCTGTCTTTGTTGATATCAACATCCAAAACAATCATTTGATTTTTCTGAATCCGAGGCTTGACCTCCAAACGAAGGTTGGCTTTCCTAAACTGAACTTTGGTCGCACCCTGACCAGCAGATGACTGATACGGCAACTCCGTACCCTGCTCTATGAGTGCTTGAGTATTTTCAGCGGCCAATACTCTCGGATTGGACACAATATTGCCCAAGCCATTGGACTCAAGGGCAGAAAGCTCCATATTTAATGCCTGCGTAGCCTGCTTACCCAACAAGGTGATGGCAGCAGTGCCTGGCTCAAAGCCACTCAAGCCTGATGCTCCGAGTTGGTGACCTGTTTTAAAGTTAGGTTGTTGTTGATAAGCCAGCTTCGCTCCCAAATTTTGTGCGAACCTTCTCTCAGCCTCAACAATTCGAGCCTCAATCATGATTTGGCGCAACTCTCCCATTTGCCCCATTTGATGCTGCTGTTCACGGTCTTTTTGTCTTTGATGAAATAAGGCTAACTCTTCATAAGGAGCTACCCATAAAACGTCATTATCAAAACGCGACCCCAGAGATTTGCTGGCCAAAACTGAGTCAAAGGTTGTTTGCCAAGATGCATTTTTCATGTTGATGCTGGTTTTGCCAGTTACCTTATCGCTCATCATCAAATTCAAGCCCCGCATATCTGCCAACATTTGTAGCAGCTGTCGAAGATCAACCGATGAAAATTTAAGCGTGATGGTTTTTTCTGAAAAATCATTCTGAGCAGTTGCATGAGTAGCCTGAAACATCAGCATGCTCAGAAATAACTTTAACCACAGTCTTCTTTTATTCATTCTCATTTCTCCAAAATAACGGTCACTGCTTGACCCTTTATTGATTCCAAGGTCATTTGAGAATGATCAAATGATTTAATCAGCCAACGACCTTCAATCATTTGCCCTTTACCAAAGAAGCTTGCGACTTCATCAACCTCCAACAGAGCCTTGAAAGAGTGGCCCGAGTGAATCAAACCCAAATATTTGATGTTTAAATCATTGATCATTACCTCTTCTTGAGGCTGGATCTCACGCCCAGGTGATTCTTGATTTTTGATTTTTTCTGAATGGTCCCCAAGCACCTTTACCAAGCTCTCTAATTTAGAGACCTTGCGGCGCCCCTCATCGATTTTCTGATGAAGCTCCTGAAACTGAGTCGTCGTAAAAATCAAGAGGGCAAGCATCCCTACTAGATTGAGAACACTCAGTAGTAATACCCTGTGTTTTGAGTAAAACAGTTGGGCTTGCTTACCCTTGAATTTATTCATGAACTCGGGAGAAAGTGAGGGTGTTTTGATTGCTTGCTCTGAAAAAGCGTGGTCATAAGAGTCTGAATTGAAAGCGCGTTTGATCATTCAAAGATTATCTAGAATGGCTTCATCTTCATAAATCAGCAAAATGCCGATTTTTTGTAAGAAAATTCCGAAACTTTTGTCAGGGTTTCCCTGAATTTTTTTTCATACCTCTCTTTTCAAGCTATCTCTATAATCAAGACATGAGTGAATCGCGCAAGCCCGTCAGACCACCCTCTCGCTTAGGCGGGGGTGCACAATCTAGAAAACCACGACGCAACTGGCAGCAATATTTAGTTCGTTGGGGTATTTTCTTAGGCAGCGCTGGCCTTATTTTATTGGGTCTAGTCATTGTTTATGCACTGGTTGTTGCCAAACCTAATCTACCTGATTTAGACACCATCACCGACTACAACCCTAAAGTTCCTCTGCGCATCTACACAGCTGACAATACTTTGATTGGCGAGTTCGGCGAAGAACGCAGAAATATCATTGCGATTGAAGATATCCCAAGCTACTTAAAAAATGCTGTTGTTGCGATTGAAGATGAGCGTTTTTATGAACATGGTGGTGTTGATTACTGGGGTGTTCTAAGAGCAACTCTTGCAAATTTACGGGGCAGGCTTGCCCAGGGTGCCTCAACCATCACCATGCAAGTGGCCAGGAACTTTTTCTTAACGAATGAAAAATCATTCACTCGAAAGATTTATGAGGTTCTACTGGCTTGGAAAATTGAATCCAATCTATCCAAAGAACAAATTCTTGAGTTGTATATGAACCAAATTTATTTGGGGCAAAGAGCTTATGGATTTGGCAGCGCTGCTCAAATTTACTTTGGCAAAGATATTCAACGTATTTCAATTGCTGAAGCAGCGATGCTGGCTGGATTGCCCAAAGCTCCATCTGCGTACAACCCAGTGGTGAATTATCGTCGCGCGAAAATTCGTCAGGAATACATCTTACAAAGAATGCGTGATTTAAAAATGATCACGCCAAGCCAGTATCAGTCTGCCCTGACAGAAACTCTTCATATTCGTGGTGTCGGCCGTGAGTTCACAACCAAAGCTGACTTTGCAACCGAAATGGTTCGCCAGTTACTGATCAGTGAATATGGTGATGGCATTTATACCCAAGGTATGACGGTTATCACAACCATCAGAAAGGCTGAACAAGATGCCGCTTATTCTGCGGTTCGAAAAGGCATCATGGACTATGAGCTTCGTCATAAATACAGAGGCCCCGAAGGCTATATCAAACTTCCTGAGAACCAAACTGAACGACAAAGAGCCATTGACGATATTTTAAGTGATCACCCTAGCAGCGATGACTTGTTGGCAGGCGTGGTCATAACAGTCAAGCCAAAAGAAATTCAGGCTGTCATTGCTACGGGTGATACGGTCTCAATTAAAGGCGATGATCTAAAGCTGGGAATATCAGCACTATCAGCAAAGGCTCAACCAAAACAACACATCAAACCTGGTGCCATTATTCGTGTTTTACCAGTAGATGGTCGCTGGGTTTTAGCGCAAATGCCTCAAGTTGAAGCAGCCTTTGTCTCTTTAGATGCCAACGATGGTGGTATTCGAGCGCTGGTTGGTGGTTTTGATCACAACAGAAATAAATATAACCACGTATCCCAAGCTCAACGTCAACCGGGCTCATCATTCAAACCATTCATCTATGCTGCTGCCCTTGAAAAAGGCATCATGCCAAGCACACTCGTGAATGATGCTCCTCTGTCAATCAGCAGCCTAGAGACCGGTAGCCAAATGTGGAGCCCTAAAAACTACGATGGTAAGTTTGAAGGTCAGATGAAGCTTCGAGCTGCACTAGCAAAATCTAAAAACTTGGTATCTGTACGAGTCATCAGAAAAATTGGACCTCGTTACGCTCAAGACTTTATTCAACGCTTTGGCTTTGAAGCAGAAAAACATCCTCCCTACTTAACCATGGCCTTGGGTGCCGGTGCGGTAACACCACTTCAACTTGCGACAGGTTATGGTGTTTTTGCCAATGGCGGTTATCGTGTTGAACCTTATTTGATCAGTAAAGTGATTGATGCTAAGGGGAATATTCTTTTTGAAGCCAGCCCTCAAAAAGCCGGTGATCCTAGTTTACGAGCATTGGATGCACGCACAGCTTTTGTGATGGATAGTTTGCTTCAAGAGGTCACCAAAACTGGAACCGCTGCATCAGCCAGACCTGCTTTAGGTAGATCTGATATCGCCGGTAAAACCGGCACAACCAATGAATCAATGGATGCTTGGTTTGCAGGTTATCAATCAGATGTCGTTGCAGTTGCATGGATGGGCTTTGATAAACCCAAAAGCCTTGGTGATCGCGAAACTGGTGGTGGCTTGGCATTGCCGATGTGGATCAGATACATGAAAACTGCTCTCAATGGTGTTCCTGAATCAACACGATCAGTTCCTGCGGGCGTTGCTCAGCAAGATGATGATTGGACTATTCCAGAATTTATACCATTCTTTGGCAGAACAACGACCTTAGATTAATTCTCTATATAAATTTAACCACCAAGCTGGTTTTAGCTTGCTGACTGGCGAGGCGACTTAATTCGCTGAACAATTCTGCACCAGTTTTTGTATCTAGCCAAAGTGGTTCTGCAAGTGTGCCAGACCACTTATAGTGAAAGCCGCCCTCTTTGGCTGCAACCCAAATCTCTTGCAATGGCGATTGTTTGTTCACAACAATCACACTTTTATCTTCAAATTGAATGTTCACGACATTGCCACCTTGACGGGAAATATCAAGGTCCAAATCAGTTTCCTGAAAAGCTTCTTCCAAAGAAATCTCGATGGCTTTTAATGTTTTTTCAGCAATTGCGTAAAAACCAGCGTCTGATAGTGTTTCTATGTTTTTGTTCATCATTTTTATATTGGCCATGCTATAGTCAGAGATCATTTATATACTTAATCATATGCGTTTTATTGTATCTAGGACTTGGCTTCTTTGTGTAGCAATATCCCTCTTAGGATGCGGGATACGTGGCCCTCTGACGCTACCAACCATACCGCCGGCCCCGACTAAACCTGAGAAAGCAGAACCTACCGGAAAACAGTGGCCCCCTGCGAAAGATTCCAAATGAATTCAGTTCCAAGCTTAAATGGCTTCTCAATCAACAAGCAAGAATGGTTTGCTGAGAATGTGCCGCTAGCCCAAATTGCCAAAGAATTTGGCACCCCTACTTATGTTTACAGCAGAAAAGCTCTGACAGATGCCTTCAATGCCTATGAAAAGGCCTGCTTTAAACCTAATGGCGAGCGTCGAGCACAAGTTCACTATGCGATGAAAGCTAATAGCAATTTGGCTATTTTGAATGTTTTTGCACGCTTAGGGGCTGGCTTTGACATCGTCAGTGCTGGCGAATTAGCCCGCGTTTTAGCAGCCGGTGGCCAAGCTAAAAAAATTGTTTTTTCTGGAGTTGGCAAAAGCCGCTCAGAAATGATTGCGGCACTCAAAGCCGGTGTTAAATGTTTCAACCTTGAATCAATCCCCGAGCTTTCAAGATTAAATGAAGTGGCTGCAAGCTTAAACGTTATTGCACCGATTTCCTTGCGTGTTAACCCAGACGTTGATCCTAAAACACACCCTTACATCTCAACGGGCTTGAAGGGTAATAAATTTGGCATTGCCTACGATGAAGTGATCAACACTTATCGGGAAGCTGCATCGATGGAAAATTGTAAAATTGTGGGTATTGATTGCCACATTGGTTCACAAATCACAGAAATCAGCCCTTACTTAGATGCTTTAGATCGAGTGCTGGATTTAATTAAATTACTTGCTGACAACGGCATCAATATTCATCACTTGGATATTGGCGGTGGCTTAGGCATCAATTATTCCAACGACACTCCCCCTGCAATCACTGATTTTGCAAATACCCTACTCAATCATATTGAAGCAAAAGGTTACGGTCACCTTGAGGTGCTATTTGAACCTGGTAGGTCTCTGGTTGGTAATGCCGGTCTTTTATTAACCACGGTTGAATATTTGAAGCCTGGCGAAACAAAGAACTTCTGCATTGTTGACGCGGCCATGAATGATTTAATGCGCCCAGCCATGTATGAGGCTTATCACTCGATCGTTCCGGTGAAGCAATCAAATATGCCAAACATGACTTGCGATGTTGTAGGGCCGATTTGCGAGTCAGGTGATTGGCTTGGAAGAGATCGTGAACTGAATGTTCAACCCGGTGATCAACTAGCCATTCTGTCTGCTGGTGCTTATGGCTTTACGATGAGCTCAAATTACAACACCCGTGGCAGAGCAGCAGAAGTGATGGTTGATGGATCAACGATTCACTTGATTCGTGAGCGAGAATCTATTGAAAGCCTCTTTGCAAATGAAAGAGTATTACCGAATTAAAAAATGCCAAGTAGCCTTATTGAGGTCTACTTGGCATGCTTATTAAAGCTTTCAGAAAGCATTCAACTTTAATGATTTCTAATTAAAGTTCTCCGTAGCTGTGCAAGCCTGACAAGAACATGTTCACGCCGATGAACGCAAAGGTCGTGACAAACAGGCCTACTACTGCCCACCAAGCTGCAACCACACCTCTCAAGCCCTTCATCAAGCGCATGTGCAACCAAGCGGCGTAGTTAAGCCAAACAATCAGAGCCCACGTTTCTTTCGGGTCCCAACTCCAGTAACCACCCCAAGCTTCAGCGGCCCATAGAGCGCCAAGAATTGTTGCAATCGTAAAGAACGCAAAGCCGACAGCAATTGCTTTGTACATCACATCATCGAGCAACTCTAGGCTTGGCAAACGATCCGCCATGATATTTTTTGCCTTGAGCAAATAGGCAACTCCTAGCATCGCTGCGATCGCAAATGTGCCATAACCAATAAAGTTTGCTGGCACGTGTATTTTCATCCACCAACTTTGCAAGGCTGGAACCAAAGGTTGAATTTGGTGAGCATCACGCGTCACGCTGTACCAAAGAATAAATACGACAGCTGCCGCAATGATCCACAAAACAAATGATCCAAGAACCAAAGATTGGTACTTGGCTTCGTAGTACAAGTGAAATAAAGCCGTTACCAAACAGAAGAGAATGAATACTTCATACAAATTAGAAATAGGAATGTGGCCAATATCAGCGCCCATCAAATAGGACTCATACCAACGCACCAACATACCTGTTAGGCCAATGTAAACCGCTGCCCAACAAAACTTAGACCCTGTTGAGCCCATATTTTGTGAGCGGAAAAACAAATTCAAGGTATAGAAAAGTGTACTAAAAGAGAAAAATACGCTCATCCACAAAATAGCCGACTGGCTAGACAACATGTATTTCAAAAAGAAGGCTTGTTCTGCTCTGGCAAGCGCTCCGCCTTCGGGTGTCTGGTAGAAGTAGATCGCTATAAAAGTAAGTACCGTAGAACCAATCATCAGAGTTCTGAGGGGCTTCCAAGCCCAGCCTAAAATAGCCAGAGATGGAACTGAACAAAATAAGATTATTTGTTCATAGCTGTCCATGAAATTATAAAAACGAGCTTCTGCAAAAATAGCACCCGCCAATAAAGCCAAGGCGAAGAGATAGTCCATCAGACCCAAGCTTTTAAAGATATTCACAAAACCTTGTTTTAGGTTTTGAAGCCAGCCACCATGAATCGTACTAACGTATTTAGTTTCCATTATTGAAAATCTTTCTGATATTTTTCAAACTCTTTTTCAAAATCTAATGTCTTTCTTGAAGTTGACATAGCAAATAGTTGCTTACCATTGGCTAAACTTCTGACCCAGATTCTTCTCTCTGGTAAATAAAACATTGCAAAAATACCCAGGGTCAATAGTAAACAACCTAGATAAACCATGTTCTTGCCAGGGGATCTGGTCACCTGAAACACGCTGGCCTTGACCTCTTCGAATGAATCTAATTGAAAGACCAAGGGTGCAGGGTAAAAATTAACATCTGATAAAGCAGATGTTGCAGCCTGGATAAAGCGCTGACTTTCCATGTCATTTTTAGCAGGCGGCAATTTGAGCTGAGCTCTGGCTTCTTGCCAAAGTTCCCAAATAACCCCATTCAATACTTTTAATACAACTTCTGCTGCTTTTTGTTGATCAGCCTCTGGAACGGCTTTATCAATGAATGAGCCTAAAGCTGCAAAACCACCTGGCTTCATGCCAGCTTCTTTTGCTTGATTGACGGCAAACGCTGTTGATCCAGAAAACAACTCAATCGATCTGGTGGCGCTTTCTCTTAATTGGGCCAACATTTGTGGTGAACCAGCAAAACCTGATTGCTGACCGATGGTTGCAATAAAGCGCTGCACCGCTCGTTGACGAGCGCTTGGATCTTGCAAGAGAGTTCTCAAGGTCAACCACTCATCCAAACTCAAGTTTGCATCCGCTGGTATGCGTAAATATTTAAATTCTTCTACAGAACTTTGTCTCACACCCAACATGAACATCGGCATTTCATCGATGAACAGTGGCTGCATATAGTTACTATATTCACGAGCCTGCCCAGCTTCATCTCGCAATTTATATTGAACGGATGGCCCCACATTTTTTAAATCAACTGGCTTGCTGGTCTTTGCAGCAGATCCTAAGCGATCACTGAATACCTTTTTTAATCCAGTATCTGATTCGTTCGTGGCAACACCTCTGACATCAGTCTGACCTGCTGCATTTGATATGTTTTCAACGTTGGTTGGTCTAAAGCCACTGAACTCGAGGGTGTAACTGCTGCCATCACTGGACTTTAATTTGGTACTTTGGCCAACATTTCCATTAATAATGAAGCTGGTTTGAACAGAATTAGCGGCGCCCTGCATTGGGTAAGCACGCAACTTTAATTTGGAGCCGCCATCCTCAAAGCTTGATTGATAAATAGCAACGCCTCTGTGAATCATCGGTTCATTCACTTTGATTTTTGCTTCTGTTTCTTTGCCAGTATCCAAATCTTTGATGAGCACTTCACTCATGAATAATTTTGGCATGCCAGTACTGTAATACTCAACATGGAATTTTTTCAATGCGATCGAAAACGGTAATTCTTGAATGATGCTACCACTTGTTGAGCTAAGTAACGCCGTGGCACTTGTACCGCCTTCAGGAACAAAAACATTTGCGCGATAACTCGGATTTGCTTCACTTAACTTGTGTTCATTAGGGATGTCTGAGATCAACATTCCTTGTGTGCTTTCTGGAAGAACACTTTTTCCACCGAACCAGATTTGCCCACGCGTGAACAAATCACCATCAAGCAAGCCGCCCAAACAAATCAAAACAATCGCACTGTGCGCGAAGATATAACCCCATTTACTAGCAGCGCCTTTTTTAGCGAGTACTCTTGAAGAGTCATCAGAGACCAAGGTCTTTACTGAATAACCCTCTTTTGCTAATTGATTAGCAATCTTTGATGCTGCCGCTTCGTAAGATAGATTACCGGTAGAGAATTCAAAATGATGATGAAGCGCTCTCAAGCCACCCTCTTGAACATGCTCCTTCCAGGCGCGAACCTCGGCCAACATTTTTGGAGCATTGCGCAAGACGCAAAAGGATACCGATACGACTAGAAATGCCAAAATCAGTAAGAACCACCAGGCGGTATAAACCGCAAACAATCCTAAGCCGTTGAAAATCTCTGCCCAAAATGGTCCAAATTGATTGACATAGTTTGCGTACGGCTCGCCTTGCTTGATGACCGTTCCAATGATGCTGGCAATTGAAATAATGGTCAGCAATGCAATTGCAAAACGCATTGAAGATAACAGCTCAACGCTAGCTCGATTAAATCTTTTCAAACGACTATCAGATGTTGCAAGAACCGTATTCGCCATAACCTTCTTTTAAAAAATAAAAGCCCACAAACAGTGTTCGTGGGCCCTTCTTAATGAGAGCTACTTAATATATAAATTAACGCAAACCGGCGATGTAATCTGACACGGCTTTAATTTCTACATCTGACATTCTAGAGGTAATTCCAGTCATCTGCACGCTGTTCTTGCGCTCACCTTGACGATATGCAACTAACTGAGCTTCAGTGTATTCAGCCCACTGACCTGATAGGCGTGGATACTGGGATGGAATACCCGCACCGTTGGGTGCATGACAGGCTGCACAGGCTGGAACTTGCTTATTGGCAATACCACCACGATATATCTTTTGACCTAACTCAATGCTGGCTTTATTTTTAGCTGTACCCAAACCAGGTGTTTGCTTTTCTAGATATGCAGCAACGTTGATCATGTCTTCTTCTGTCATCAATCCAGCAAAGGCACCCATGATTGCGTTAGGGCGATCTTTACCAGCCTTGTAATCTCTTAATTGTTTTACTGTGTAAGCAGCATGCTGACCAGCCAATTTAGGATAGGTGCCGCCACCGCTCACGCCATTGGGTCCATGACAACCCATACAAGCAGCTAAACCACGTTTTGCATCGCCTGCATTGTA
>JAGVCB010000036.1 GCA_020059445.1 Polynucleobacter sp.
TCGTTAAAAATCCAGCCCCCATTGCAGCACCCGTTCAGCAAGTTTACGCACCAGCCCCAGTGGCTCCAGCTCCAGCCGGAACTTCTGCCCCAGCGGCAGCGCCTGCAGCAGAAGCGGCACCAGCAGAACCGACGGGTCATGCTGTTAAATCTCCGATGGTCGGTACTTTCTATCGCTCTCCAACCCCAGGCGCTGATTCTTTTGTGAAGATTGGTGACACGGTCAAAGAAGGTCAAACACTTTGCATCATTGAAGCAATGAAGCTATTGAACGAAATTGAATCTGATAAATCAGGTGTTGTTAAAGAAATTTTGTGTGAGAACGGCCAAGGCGTTGAATTCGGTCAAGCTCTCTTCATTATTGGCTAATTAAAGCTAAAGCTCACAAAGGTTACCCAATGTTTGAAAAGATTCTTATCGCCAATCGTGGCGAAATCGCACTTCGTATTCAAAGAGCCTGTCGCGAGATGGGCATCAAAACCGTGGTTGTTTTCTCAGAAGCGGATCGCGACGCCAAGTATGTCAAATTAGCTGATGAAGCAGTTTGTATTGGCCCAGCTCCATCAGCTCTAAGCTATCTGAACATGCCAGCAATTATTTCCGCTGCAGAAGTGACAGATGCGCAAGCAATTCACCCTGGTTACGGCTTCTTATCTGAAAACGCAGACTTTGCAGAGCGCGTTGAACAGTCTGGCTTTGTGTTCATTGGACCAACAGCTGAATCCATTCGCTTGATGGGTGACAAAGTATCCGCCAAGCAAGCCATGATTCGCTCGGGCGTTCCATGCGTTCCGGGCTCAGAAGGTGCTTTACCTGACAACCCAAAAGAAATTTTGGCCACGGCTAAGAAAGTTGGCTACCCAGTCATCATCAAAGCAGCTGGTGGCGGTGGTGGACGTGGTATGCGCGTGGTGCACACCGAAGCGCACTTGATCAATGCGGTCAACATGACTCGCGAAGAAGCCGGACGAGCTTTCGGCAATCCTGAAGTCTATATGGAGAAGTTCTTAGAGAATCCTCGCCACGTAGAAATTCAGATTTTGGCTGATACGCATAAAAATGCGGTGTACCTGGGCGAGCGTGATTGCTCTATGCAACGTCGTCACCAAAAGGTGATTGAAGAAGCTCCAGCCCCTGGCATCGATCGTCGCTTGATCGCCAAAATTGGTGAGCGTTGCGCTGAAGCCTGTAGAAAAATTGGTTATCGCGGCGCTGGTACTTTTGAATTCTTGTATGAGAACGATGAGTTCTACTTCATCGAGATGAATACCCGTATTCAGGTTGAGCACCCTGTCACAGAATTGATCACTGGCATCGACTTGGTTCAACAACAAATTCACATTGCATTTGGCGAAAAGTTACCTTTCCGTCAAAAAGACATTGAATTCAAAGGCCACGCGATTGAATGTCGTATCAATGCTGAAGATCCTGTGAAATTCATGCCAAGCCCTGGCCGCATTCAATCTTGGCACATGCCAGGTGGTCCTGGCATTCGTGTTGATTCACATGCTTACGCTGGCTACTTTGTGCCACCAACCTATGACTCAATGATTGGTAAATTGATCGCCTATGGCGCAACCCGTGAACAAGCGATTCGCCGCATGCGCATCGCATTGTCTGAAGTTGCGATTGACGGCATTTTGACCAACATCCCTTTGCATCGTGAGCTGATGCTAGATCCAAAGTTTGAACAAGGTGGTACGAGCATTCACTACCTTGAGCACAAACTTGAGGAGCAAGCAGCTTCACGTCGTGGCAACACGAAGTAATTCAGCCATCAGCTACTTAGTCTTCCATGGCCTTTCGTGAACTTGTATTTACCGTCTCCGAAGATCTTGCTGAAGATCTCGGAGATGCCCTCATGGAATTGGGTGCATTATCGATTTCGGTCAGTGATGCAGCTGCTGACACTGACTCTGAAAAACCCTTGTATGGAGAACCAGGCCTAACACCTGATCGACAAGCTTGGGAACAATCTCAAGTCATCGCTCTTTTCGATGAGCAAGGCTTGAGAGCAGAAGAAATTTCATTGGCTTTGACTGAGGCAGGTTTTCAGATCAATCCACCTTTAGCAAGAAGTGTTGAAGAACAAGACTGGGTGCGTCTCACGCAATCACAGTTTGAGCCTATTCAAGTTGGCCAACGTTTATGGGTGGTTCCTTCCTGGCATGACGCACCCAAAGACCCAAACGCTGTTTGCTTGGCAGTGGATCCTGGCTTGGCTTTTGGTACAGGCAGTCATCCAACCACCAAGTTATGCATGCAGTGGTTAGAAGAGCACCCTGATTTAGCCAGCAAGACTCTCTTGGACTATGGTTGTGGCTCAGGTATTTTGGCCATCGCTGCCAAACGTTTGGGTTGTGGTGATGCACTGGGTGTAGACATTGATCCGCAAGCGGTCATATCTGCCAAAGATAATGCCTTACGTAATGAAGTGATCGTTGACTTTAGATTGCCAGAAGAAGATTTGGTGCATAGTCAGCACGATGTGGTCGTCGCCAACATTTTGGCCAATCCACTTCAAGTCCTTGCACCAGCACTTTGCCAACGCATTGCCCCGAATGGTCACATTGTTTTATCAGGCATTCTCGAGCGCCAGGCGCAAGAGGTGATTGACACCTATCAACTCTGGATCAAACTTCATGTTTGGCGTGAGTGTGATGGCTGGGTGTGTCTAACAGGTCAACTGATGTCAGATGACATCGATCAAATCTCATCAGACACTCAAAAAAAAACAATAAAAATTAGCCCAAACTCGTCTAATTCAGCTGATTCTTCAAAAAAAAATAAATCTCTCACTTGGTTTGGCTTGATCAGCTTAGTTGTATTGATGGTGGTGATTGTTTTACAAGTCTTGCATCTTGGCAGACATGCCATTGCATTACAGCTCACTAAAACACCCGCTGGCATTCAAGAACCCTTATTTAAGGCATTCAAATCTTTAGATTCTTTGCTGTGCAAACAATTCACTTGCCAAGAGATGCCTTTAAGAGACTTTTCTGCATGGGCCATTGAGCTAGCCAATCTAAAAATCAATGCCGGTAACACTCAAAATGCCAACAATCAAACAACCACTGGAATACTAGAACTTCAAATCCGCAATAAGTTACCTTTGCTCATCACATGGCCTCATGTCTTGCTCTCCATCACCGATGCCAA
>JAGVCB010000215.1 GCA_020059445.1 Polynucleobacter sp.
CTGCACCAATTGCGGCACCAAAGATTGTTGGATCAAATTCTGGCGAGCCATTAGTTCAGAAAGTTGAAATCAATACTCAGCAAATCGAAGCAGCTGTTTCTAAAATCAATAAACAGTTGAGTTCGCCTGCTGGTTTAAGTTTTCAAATTGATCCAAGTTCTGGAGATTCAGTCGTAACAGTGATTGATTCTTCAAACAACACGGTCATTCGTCAAATCCCATCTGAACTTTCTTTGAGGATTGCTCAATCAATTGAGAATCAACAGAGCAAGGGTTTATTGGTAAGCGACAAAGTTTGAGCTAAATGGCCACTTCGGGAACTATCTCATCAAGCGGTATCGGATCTGGCTTAAATGTAAGCCAGATCGTTACCGCTTTGATGGATGCTGAAAAGGGTCCACTAAATTCAATCAACAAATCAATCTCTTCTGATAATGCTCAGATATCTGCCTACGGCAGTATCTCGAGTCAAATCTCATCATTCCAATCTGCAATTGCTGGATTGATAACACCCAGCAATATCAAAGCAACAACTGCTAGCAGCTCTAGTACTAGCGTTCTGTCAGTGAGCAATGATGGTACAGCTCTTACTGGTGAATACAAAATCACCAATGTCACATTGGCATCACCTCAGGTTCTGACAAGTGACATAAGTAATACTGCTTACACAAGTATTAATTCTTCCATTGGGACCACTGGCAGCATTACTATTTCAGGAACAACCATCACGCCAACAAGCTATACGGTTGCAGGAATGGTAGAAGCTATTAATAACGCGAATATCAGCGGTGTTAGTGCCACCATGACCAATCTTGGCTCAAGCGCTGCGCCTGACTACCAAATAAGAATAGTAAATACTTCAGATACGGCTGCAACCATTGCCCTATCAGCTGGTAATGATTTTACAGGCCTTGCCTTTACAAGTGCCGATGCTGTCGCTGGTTCAGTCACGATTAACGGCAACACTGTCACCAGATCAACAAACACGATTACTGATCTTGTACCAGGCCTGACCATTAATCTTGTTGGAGATGGTAACTCAACAATCACAGTTGCTCAAGATAGCAGCGCCCTATCATCAAAAATTTCTGCATTTGTTACAGCGTTCAATACTTTAGATAAATCACTCAAAGATATTTCAAGTTACGATGCAACTGCTAAAAAAGGTGCTGCGTTGTATGGTGATGCCACCATCGTTAGCTTGCGTCGAGAAATCAGAAGCATTATTACGAGCACCCTTGGTGTCAATGCAACAACTTCTTACAATCGATTGAGCCAAGTGGGTGTTAGCTTTAAAAGTGACGGCACTTTAAGCCTAGATAGCACTACCTTAAACACTGCTATCAGCGCCAACTTCAATAAAGTAGCCAAGCTATTTTCAGGAACTGGTGTTTCAACTGACAGCTTAGGCTTACATGGTTTTGCTTATCAACTTAACACTGTCCTCACTACCGCTACCGGTATTGATGGATCAATCACCAACAGAAAATCAAGCTTGCAGACTGAAATTCGTAGATTGCAGGCCAGAGCCGAACAAGAACAATTGCGACTCGATGATTTACAGCAGTTGTACCAAAGACAATACACGGCATTAGACAGAACGGTATCGAGCTTAAATTCGATGGCCAGTTATTTGACTAATCAGTTTGATGCCATGAGCAATACCCAGAAAAACCAATAGTAGTTATTTATAAGGCAATCATTCATGTTCACTTATACACACAATGCGGCAAAACATTACGCAATGATTAATTTAGAGTCAAACGCTTTGGTAGCGGATCCTCATAAATTGATCAGTATGTTATTTGAAGGTGCCGTTATTGCCTTGAATCAAGCTGAATTTGATATTGAAAATAATAAGCCAGCTGATAAGTGCACTTCAATCAGCAAAGCCATTGATATTGTTTTATTGGGTCTTGACGCCAGTCTTAAGTACGAAAAAGGCAATAAATTAGGTGAAAACTTGCACATGCTTTACCAGTACATGGCCCACCAATTAACTTTAGCCAATTTACACAACGATACCAATAAGATCGCTGAGGTTCGTCATTTGATCAATGAACTCAGAGGCGCTTGGAATACCATCGATCCCAAGGTGAATGTGGCGACCAGACAAAGAACACCTGCGGCCATTGAATCAGGCGCCCAAAATTTTGCGAGGGCCATATGATGTTGACGCAAGATGACGTGATTTCTTTGTATGAGAATGTACAAAACATCACTGAAGAGATGTTGGTGGCTGCCCGTGAAAAAAATTGGTCTTTATTTGAAGAATTAGGCGCAAAATGCACCAATGAAGTGGGCATTCTTAAATCTGAGGAAGTAACTGCCCCTCTTTCTTCTGATAATATTGAGAAGAAGTTCAAGTTGATACAGAGCATTCTTGGAAACGACCGAGCGATCCGTGACATCACTGAGCCTTGGATGAAAAATCTGGATGCTTTGATTGGCAATACCAGTAACCAAAAGAAAATCGAACGCTTTTACAATTCAAGAGATTTCTAACTTAAGGTTTTTTTATGGCTATTCTGCCAAATAATCTTTTGGCAAATAAAACGGCTATCTCAGCAACTGAGATACTGCGCTCAAGCGCTGTGGCCGGAGACCCCAGAATCGACTCAGCCATCCGCCTTGATCAAATAGCGGTTGGTAAAAATTTCAAAGCACAAATCCTAAGTTTTCAGCCAGATGGCACCGCAGTTGTTCAGCTAACCTCAAAAGAGACTGGCAAAAACTCCGCAACAGTTCAAATGCAGTTGCCTGCCGGTCTAGAAGTTGGCGAGTCACTAGAGTTAACTTTGCTGGGCAAAAGCCCTAATCTAAGTTTTGGTGTGAGTGGTCGCTTACACAATCCAGAACAAAAGTTCAGTTCTTTGGGTCAATTGATGGGTCAGATACCCAATGACAGCACCCCTATCAAAGGTGCAAGGCCTCTTCTCAGATCTTCTTTGTCACACCAAGAAAGTGTTGATGACTTACCTCCTCAGCTATCAAAGGCTGTAGAGATGAGTGGTACTTTTTATGAATCCCACTTAAAAGATTGGTTGATTGGCCAAAGAACAACCGATCAAATCAAGCAAGAACCACAAAATCAACTCAATTTGATGCGCGCAGTTATCTTTACGGATACCGAAGAGGATGGCACGGGCGGCACTAATAACTCAGTCATTCCGCAACAGTTAAATACTTTAGAAAAACGAAGTTTTACCTGGCAGGGTGAGCTTTGGCCAGGACAGCACTTTACCTGGCAAATCAAAGATGACACCCCCAGAACACCCAATAAATCCAATGAACCAGCCGAAAAGGTTTGGCAGACCAGAATGCAATTTCATTTGCCTCATTTAGGTGAAGTAAAGGCTTCTGTCATTATTATCGGCAATCAAACTCAAGTGAAATTGCTGATTGGTAAAGACTCTGGTATTGCTCGTTTGCAAGAATCACAACAAGCATTGATTAACACCCTCAGTGCGATAGGGCATGATGTCAGCAGCATCATCATTCAAAAAGATGAATAAGCCCAAAGACCTGCGCACTGCTGTTGCAATCGCCTACGAAGCTGGCAGCAGAGCCCCTGTGGTTGTTGCGGCCGGCAAGGGCCTGATTGCAGAGCAAATCATTGAACTTGCAAAAGCCAATGACATCTACGTGCATGAGTCAAAAGAGCTCGTGGCTTTGCTCATGGGGATTGATTTGGATAAGGAGATCCC
>JAGVCB010000041.1 GCA_020059445.1 Polynucleobacter sp.
TGACCAATTCGGTTAGGACCACCCCCCAAAACCATGATTTTCTCTTTGGTCGTCGGTTGTGATTCACACTCACCGTGCTCCGCTTCATAGCAAGAGTACATATAAGCTGTATTGGTTGAAAACTCTGCTGCGCAAGTATCAACGCGCTTGTAAACAGGTCTTACCTTCAAAGCATGACGTGCTTCACGAACTGCTTTGGCATCAGTTTTTAATAACTTGGCCAAACGACGGTCTGAGAAACCTTTTTGTTTCACAAAGCGCAACTCTTGCGCGCTCAGGTCTTTTAATTGGCGATCTTCTAATTTCTTTTCAAGATCAATTAATTCTGATATCTGCGCCAGGAACCAAGGATCAATCGCGGTGTGCATGAATGCGTCATCTTTGCTCATGCCCATGCGGAAGGCATCACCCAAGTACCAAATACGATCTGGACCTGGCTCACGGATTTCTTGAATGATCTCGTCCAAATCTGTTGATTTTTCATCCAAACCATCAACACCGACTTCTAGACCTCGCAAAGCTTTTTGGAATGACTCTTGGAATGTTCTACCAATCGCCATCACCTCACCCACAGATTTCATCTGCGTGGTCAAGCGCTTGTCAGCGGCCGGGAATTTTTCAAAAGCAAAACGAGGAATTTTCGTCACAACGTAATCAATCGATGGCTCAAACGATGCCGGTGTTTTGCCACCAGTGATGTCGTTTTGCAATTCATCCAAAGTGAAGCCAACAGCCAACTTCGCTGCAATTTTAGCGATTGGGAAACCAGTGGCTTTAGAGGCCAAAGCTGATGAGCGAGACACACGTGGGTTCATCTCGATAACGATCATGCGGCCATCAACTGGGTTGATCGAGAACTGAACGTTTGAGCCCCCAGTATCAACGCCAATCTCACGCAAGACTGCCAATGAAGCATTTCGCAAAATTTGATATTCGCGATCGGTCAATGTTTGAGCAGGTGCCACGGTGATTGAGTCACCAGTGTGAACACCCATTGGGTCTAAGTTTTCGATGGAGCAAACAATGATGCAGTTGTCTTTGCGGTCACGCACCACTTCCATCTCATATTCTTTCCAGCCCAAGAGTGATTCTTCAATCAGAAGTTCACGCGTTGGAGAAAGATCAAGACCACGTTTACAAATTTCTTCGAATTCTTCGCGGTTATATGCAATACCACCACCTGAGCCACCCATCGTGAAAGATGGACGGATGATCACAGGGTAACCAGAGCTACCAGTTTCAGCCATGATCTGCTGTTGAACAGCATTGGCTTCTTCTAATGAATGGGCAATGCCAGACTTGGCTGAGCCAAGACCAATTTTGGTCATGGCTTCTTTGAACTTTTGACGATCTTCGGCTTTGTCAATGGCTTCTGGTGAAGCGCCAATGAGTTCACATCCGTATTTCTTGAGAACGCCATGTCTGTGCAAATCCAAGGCACAGTTCAAAGCGGTTTGACCACCCATGGTCGGCAAAATCGCGTCTGGTTTTTCTTTCGCGATGATGCGCTCAACCACTTCCCAAGTGATCGGCTCGATGTAAGTCACATCAGCCATTTCCGGATCGGTCATGATGGTTGCAGGATTGCTGTTCACCAAAATAACTTTATAACCTTCAGAGCGCAAGGCTTTACAAGCTTGCGCGCCTGAGTAGTCAAACTCACACGCTTGTCCAATCACAATTGGACCTGCGCCAATAATGAGGATACTTTTTATGTCGGTACGCTTAGGCATTCGTCAATCTCACATCAATTTAATAAAGCGATCAAACAAGTACGCAATGTCATGCGGACCAGGTGATGCCTCTGGGTGACCTTGGAAACAAAAAGCTGGCTTATCAGTCCAAGCCAATCCTTGTAATGAACCATCAAACAAAGACACATGCGTTGGTCTGACGTTTGCTGGCAATGTTGCTGCATCCACAGCGAAGCCGTGGTTTTGTGAAGTGATCACCACACGACCATCATCCAAGTCTTTGACTGGATGGTTCGCGCCGTGATGACCGAATTTCATTTTGAGAGTCTTAGCACCTGCTGCTAAACCCATGATCTGATGACCCAAGCAAATACCAAAGGTTGGGATGCCTTTATCGATGATGGTTTTAGCTGCTGCAATCGCGTAATCACATGGCTGCGGATCTCCCGGACCGTTTGAGAAAAACACACCATCAGGGTTCATCGCCAACACTTCAGCGGCTGAAGTCTTAGCAGGTACCACCGTGATTTTGCAACCGCGCTCTGTGAGCATGCGCAAGATATTGCGCTTAACACCAAAGTCATACGCCACCACATGCTTGAGTGGCTTCGCTAATTTCTTAAATCCTGGTTTACCGTGATCAGCATTCAGACCCCACTCGCCCTCAGTCCATTCGTAGGTGGTTGGTGTGGTCACTACTTGTGCCAAATCTAAACCAGACATACCTGGGAAGCTCTTGGCTGCTGCCAATGCTTTTTCAGTCAAAGCAACAATGGTGTCACCAACTTTGCCAGTCACAATGGCGCCCGGCTGCGCACCCTTGTCACGCAAAAGGCGCGTCAATTTACGCGTATCAATACCGGCGATACCAACCACGTTTTCGCCAGCCAAATAATCACTCAAGGTTTTCTCAGAACGGAAGTTTGAAGCGATCAATGAAAGATCTTTGATGATCAAACCAGCCGCGTAGATTTTGCTAGATTCGCAATCCTGTTGATTCACACCCACATTACCAATGTGCGGATAGGTCAAGGTCACGATTTGACGTGTGTAACTAGGGTCAGTGAGGATTTCTTGATAACCAGTCA
>JAGVCB010000111.1 GCA_020059445.1 Polynucleobacter sp.
AACCGCACCGTCATCATCAATCACGATCACATCATTCGGGAAAATTGCCACACCACCGCAGCCAATTGGTTCTTGCCAAGCCACGAAAGTCAAACTAGTGACCGAAGGTGGGGCTGCAACGCCGCTGCACCAGACGGGCAATTTAGTTTCTAAAACACCCGCCACATCACGAACAACGCCATCGGTGACCAAAGCAGCTACCTGACGTTGCTTCATGCGTTGACACAAAATATCGCCAAAAATACCAGCATCTGTCACGCCCATCGCATCAACCACCGCAATACAACCCGCTGGCATGTCTTCAATCGCTGCTCTGGTTGAGATTGGGGATGACCAGGATGCAGGTGTTGCCAAGTCTTCTCGAGCTGGCACAAAGCGCAAAGTAAATGCACGACCAACAATTCTGCCTTGACCTGGTTTGAGAGGCATGCTGCCGCGCAACCACACATTTCGCAAACCTTTTTTAATTAGCATGGTGGTGAGCGTAGCGGTTGTTACCTTTGAAAGTACGTCGATCACTTTTTGATCTAATGCTTGAACAGGTGTTTTCATAAAAGACTCTTAAATATTAGGAATGTTGCCGCCATCCACACGGATCACGGAACCAGTGATGTAAGACGCTGCTTGGCTGGCCAAGAAAGCGGCAGTGTCACCGTACTCCTCAGGACGGCCTAAACGTGCCATGGGGATTGATTTCAAGCTATCTGCCTCAATGTCTTCAACAGATTTGCTTTCACGTTTGGCACGAGATTCATCCAAAAAGCGTATGCGGTCTGTGGCAATTCTGCCTGGAACAATGATGTTCGCAGTGATGCCGTGAGGAGCAAGTTCGCGGGACAAAGTCTTAGACCAAGCGTGCAAAGATGCTCTCAAGGTATTAGAAATTGCCAAATTTGGGATAGGTGTGATCGCTCCTGATGATGTGCTGGTGATGATGCGACCCCATCCACGTTGTTTCATGCCAGGGATGGCGCGATCAGTGATGGCAATCACAGAAAGAACCATCTCTTGAAACTTTTCAATCCAAAGTGCGGTTGATTGACCAGCAGCAGTTGTTGGAGGAGGACCACCTGTGTTGTTCACCAAAATATCAACGGGACCAAGATCTTTTTCTACTTGAGTGAACAAGCTATCAATGGTGTCTAACTTTGCCAAATCCCAAGCGATGCAATAGGCTTGGCCACCTGCAGCTTTGATGATTTTTGCAGTCTCTTCTAAATTGGCAACATTCCTACCTGCCAAAGCCACTTTGACACCTTCTTTACCTAATGACACGGCCATCGCACGACCCAAGCCGCTGCCTGAACCAAATACCAAGGCGGTTTTATTCTTAATGCCTAAATCCATTATTCAATTTCCTTTAATCGTTTTGTTTGTCTAATTGTTAATCGTTCAATATCTTTGATATCTGCAGGTGATAGTTTCGGACCAGGCTTGCGAACTGTGGCTGATGCAATCACGCCACGTTCAGCCAAGATGTGTTTGCGCACGGCTAAACCAATATTAGCTTGCTGTTCATATTTGGCCAAAGGTAGATAAGCATCGTAAACATCACAGGCTTTTTCTACGTCGCCTTTTGCAAATAACTCGCAAACACGCACCATCATTTCAGGATAAGCAAAACCAGTCATGGCACCATCAGCGCCACGAATCATTTCTTCGGTTAAGAAAAGACCGCCACCGTTGCCCGTCAAAATTGAAATACGCTCAATGTCTTTCTTGGCAATCGATGAAATGATTCCAGACAATGTGTTAAGCCCTGGCGAGTCTTCATGTTTGAGCATCACACAGTTGGGTGAGTTCTTTAGAATCTTCAGGATCACTGGCGTTGACATCTGCACGCCCGTTGAAACAGGATGGTCTTGAAGACACCAAGGCACATCAGATCCTAAGGTCTCATTGACCATATCAAAGTAAGCCGTGATTTGATCATCCGTCCGAAGAGTTGAAGGAGGTGCCACCATCACACCCGCTGCACCCATGTCCATCACTGAAGTGGTCAACTCTTTCATCGGAGCAAAGCCTGGGGCAGATGCACCAACCACCACAGGAACACGATCATTCACACGCTTTAATACACGCGCTACAAAAGTCTTTGACTCTTCAGCGGTCAACTTGGTGGCTTCACCCATGATGCCTAAAATCGTCAGACCTGTGACACCACAATCTAAATAAAAATCCACCATGGAATCGGTGCTCTCTAAATCGAGGGCACCATTCTCTTTGAATGGTGTTACGGCAATTAAATAAACACCGCGGCTGTTACGATTAAATTGATTCATGCTGTAGCTCCAGCTGATTTTTTATTTCTGATGATCTGCATCACCACTACCAAAGTAAAGCCGATGAAACCAGCTACATCTGAATAATTGGATGGATAAGCCAAAGCAACGCCAGAAAAAATCAGAACCCAACGCTCAAACACATTCGTCTTGGCCAAGAACCATCCTTGTAAACCACCAGCCAGGGCAATCACACCCGCAACCGCTGTGAAACTTACCCAAGCAATCTGGAGCCAATCTGCATTGGCCAAGGCCTTGGTTGAGCCCATCAATAAAAGAGCGCTGCCTGATTCATCTAAAACAAACATGAAAGGTACCAAAATTGCAGGCGCCACATATTTCCAACTCTGCAAGGTTGTTTTATAAGGATTACCTTTACAGATCGCTGCGGCAGCAAACGGTGAGAGTGCAGTTGGAGGAGATACTTCAGATAAAACGGCGTAGTAGAAAATGAACATGTGTGCTGCAAATGCTGGCACTCCTAAATTGATCAGGGCGGGGGCTGTGATCACAGCACAAATGATGTATGAGGCCGTTACTGGTACAGCTAAACCTACAACCCAAACAATCATCGCAGTAAAAATAGCCGTTAACAATAAAGAGCCATCGGCTAATTGAATGATGATGGAACTGAATTTAAGACCTAAGCCAGTCAAAGTCACGGTACCAACAATCAAGCCAGCGCCGATACAAGTTGCGGCAATACTGATCACGCCAGAGGAACCACTTGCCAAAGCTTTGATTAAGTTTGACTCATAAAAAGATTTGATAAATGATTGTTTGCTGCTGAAAAGATCCCAAGGCAAAATGGCTGTATCAGCTCTGAGCATACTGGTCAAAGCTGAAAGCACCGTGGCCCAAAATACAGACATCACAGGTGAAAAGCCCATCATCATGAATACAACGATAGAAATCAAAGAGAAGAAATGGAACCAATACTTCTTGGCTAAATTCCAGGCTGTGTCTACTTTTTCAATTTTGATGGCAGACATATTGTATTTTTTGACATCAATCTCAACCATGACAAATAAGCCAAGGTAAAAAAGGATGGTTGGAATACACGCCATCAATAAAACGTCTAAGTAGGAAATCTTTAAAAAGTCAGCAATCAAGAAAGCGGCAGCTCCCAATACTGGCGGAGAGATGATCGCGCCCAAACCGCCAGCAGCCAAGAGACCACCGGCCGCATTTTTGTCGTAACCAACTTTATCTAACATTGGGGCAGCCACAGTACCAACAGTCACCGTTGTCGCTACACCAGACCCAGATGGACCGCCCAATAGGAATGAAGAAAGCACAATTGTTTTACCGACACCAGAGGACTTACCTCCCATGGCGCTGAAAGCAAAGTCAATGAAAAATTTGCCTGCATTGGTGAATTGTAAGAAGGCACCAAAAATAGTGAAGAGAATGATCAAGGTTGCTGAAACGTCCACCGCTGTTCCAAAGACACCCTCCAAGGTCATGTACATGAAGCCTACCAAACGAGAGATTTCATAACCTTTGTGTGTCCAAGGAGCCGGTAAATAGTTACCAAATAAAGCGTAAGCTAAAAATAACAAGGTCACCGAAAGCAAAATCAAACCGTTGGTGCGACGCACACCTTCAAGAATCAAAATGATGAAAATAACGCCAAAAATAATATCTAACTGAAGTGGGGCAGTATTTCTATCCGCTAAATCATCACCACCTTGCAAAACATAAAAAGCAGTGGCAATCGCCAAGCCCGCTAAAACGATGTCCCAAAGCATGAGTCTATTTTTAAATTTGGCCGCTATCGGAAATGACAAAAACAGAATGGCTAAAACAAAGCCAACGTGCACCACTCGGAGTTGCAGCGTCGGCACAATCGAGTAAGCCGCATACAAGTGAAACAGTGACATAAGCACTGCAGCCAAAGTTAAGAAGATGGCTAAGAAGCCTTTGTACTCATGAGAATCACCTTCTTCTTGACGAATCAATGACTCTACTTCCTGTTGGGTTTTCGCATCCAATACAGGGGTTTGATCTTGGATCATGGTTGTCTCGCTCAATGGAAAACTACCCAAGGAGTGCTTGGGTAGTTTGTATTATTTTTCTAATATTTTTTAGAACTTGGCGCCGCGTTCTTTCAAGTACTTGATGGCGCCTGGGTGGAATGGCACTGAGCTATTACCTGGCTTCTGAATACCAACACTGATGCTTGAGTATTCAGTATGAGTTGCGATCAACTCTTTTTGATGATCAAAAACAGCTTTAACAATCTTGTAGGCTTGGTCATCAGGCATTGATGCGCTTGCAACCAAAATATTCGCTACTGCTGATACTTGATTATCTTTGGCCATACCTGCATAGATGCTCTTTGGAATGGTATCTGCATAGTAAAGATTGCCATACTTCTTGTTCATGGCAGCGACTTCAGCGGCGTTATCAATCATCACGATCTTTGTTCCTGGAGTGTTGGCCAAATCAGTTACTGCTGAAGTTGGCAAACCACCGACCCAGAAGAAAGCATCGATCTTGCGGTCTTTCACAGCGTTCACAGATTCAGAGGCACTTAAACGCTCACGCTTGACGTCTTTGTCTTTGTCTAAGCCAGCAGCTTCGATCAAACGGAAAGCCATCACTTCAGTAGCGCTACCAGGTGAACCTGTGCTGACGCGTTTACCTTTTAGGTCTTTCATGGTTTTAATACCGCTTGCTTCAGTGGTCACCACGTGCATGCGGTTTGGATAAAGAACCAACAAAGTACGTAGCTCAACTTTTTTGTTAGCAAATTTACCTTTGCCTTCAATCGCATCTTTAGCCGCATCAGCCATTGAGAAACCGACGTATGGTTTACCAGTGCCAATTAAGTTGATGTTGTCAACTGATCCACCAGTTACTTCCGCGGTTGCTTGCATACCAGTTACATGCTTCGAGAGAACAGAAGC
>JAGVCB010000108.1 GCA_020059445.1 Polynucleobacter sp.
CATCATGATATGAACTTTGTGGCCATTGGGCGTTGCCCAACTGTAAATATCAATCATGCCTTGTTTCTTTGTCATCTTCATTCCTTTTGTATCAAACTTAGACCTTGAATATTTAAATACTATATCTATTAAATATTTTGAAGTCTTTTAAGAGCTTCAGCCAAGGTACTTTCTTTTTTAGCGAAACAGAATCTGATCACTCCTGATTCAACCGGTTCGCTGTAAAAAGCAGAAACCGGAATGGCTGCCACACCCACTTCTTTTGTTAACCACTGACAAAAATCAGAGCTGTTCAACTTGGCTTGCGGAATACCCAGTTGCGTGTAATCAACGCACTGGAAATAAGTTCCAGGAGCGGGTAAAAGTTTGAACTTTGTTTTCTCCAAACCTTGGCGCATGTAATTTCTTTTGGTCTGATAAAACTCAGCCAAATTCAGATAAGGATCAGGATTTTTTAAGTAATCAGCCAAGCCATATTGCACAGGGGTGTTGATGGTGAAAACATTGAACTGATGAACTTTTCTAAATTCAGCGCTCAAGTGAGCTGGAGCAGCCACATAGCCCACTTTCCAGCCGGTGACATGATAAGTTTTACCAAAGCTAGAAATGACAAAACTGCGCTCAGCTAATTCAGGATGGCGGGCCACACTTTGATGGTCTTTGCCATCGAACACCATGTGCTCATACACCTCATCACTACAAATCAAAATATCCGTTTCTCGAACCAAATCAGCCAAGCGATCAATATCGGCAGACTGCCACACCATCCCCGTTGGGTTATGAGGTGAGTTGATCATGATCATTTTGGTGCGAGGGGTGATGGCTTTTGCCATGGCATCCCATGGAATTTCATAGCCGGTGATGTCGCCAGCATCATTTCTCTTAACAATCAATTGCACCGGTACTGCTGTACCACCCACTGTATCAATCGAAGGGATGTAAGAATCATAGACCGGCTCAATCACAATCACTTCATCACCAGGATTGATGGCACACGCAATCACCGTGAAAATGCCTTGAGTGCCACCAGCGGTGATCGTGATCTCGGTGGCGGGGTCATAGTGATGACCGTATAAGGATTTTATTTTTTGACTGACCGCTTCGCGCAAGGGTGCAATGCCTGCCATTGGTGGGTATTGATTGTGGCCCGCACGCATGGCTTGATAAACAGCTTCTGGCAAGGCTGGGTCGCAATCAAAGTCTGGAAAACCTTGACCCAAGTTAATGGCTTGGTGCTCATTGGCAAGTGCAGACATCACTGTAAAAATAGTGGTGCCAACTTTTGGTAAGCGAGTAGGAAGCGATATTTGTCTCAAAGCAGTATTATTTAGATTCATTTAATTTGAATATTCTGCCATGTTGATCGTACTTTCGCCCGCAAAAAGTTTGGACTATGACACGCCGCCTTCGACGGACAAGCATACCTTGCCTATTTTTATCAATGAATCAGCCAAATTAGTAGCAGATTTAAAGAAACTGTCTTTGCAAGAAGTTGCTGAATTGATGGACTTATCTGACAAATTGGCCGCTTTGAACGTCGCTCGTTTTGGTGAATGGTCTAAAAAGTTCACAGCTAAAAACAGCAAACAAGCTATTTTGGCTTTCAATGGGGATGTGTACGAAGGTCTTGATGCCGCATCCTTGAACGCCAAGGCTCTGGACTATACCCAAGAGCACGTCAGAGTGCTTTCTGGTCTCTATGGTGTTTTAAAGCCTTTGGATTTGATGCAGCCATATCGTTTAGAAATGGGTACTTCATTCAAAAACACTGTTGGCAAAGATCTCTATGCTTTTTGGGGTGACAAAATCACCTTGGCTTTAAAAGAAGAGCTGGAAAAACAAAAATCTAAAACTTTGATCAACTTGGCTTCGGATGAATACTTTAAATCGGTTAAAGCTGATAAGTTAGGTTTTCCGATTGTGGCTCCTGTTTTTCAGGATGAAAAAGCTGGCAAATATAAAATTGTTTCTTTCTATGCCAAGCGCGCAAGGGGTCTGATGACTCGTTACATCGTGGATAACAAAATTGATAAAGCAGCTGACTTAAAAGACTTTGACTACGAAGGTTATAAGTTTGCCCCTAAAGAAAGCACTGATGCAAAACCTGTGTTCCGAAGAAAAGAGCAGTGATCTGAATGTTAATAAAGCAAGCATCGAAGTTATTTCTGGGCTTTGCGGCCCTAGCTGTGTTCATGGGTGGTGCTATGGCCAATGAAGAGCCACGTTATGAAGTCATCAAAAAAGAAGAGGACTTTGAGGTTCGCCGTTATCAGCCCATGATCATTGCGGAAGTATTGGTCACTGGCACCTTGAGTGAAGCATCCAATAAAGGGTTTCGTCAGATAGCTGACTTCATCTTTGGTAACAATGAAGATCCAGTGAAGAAGCAGTCAGAAAAAATTGCCATGACGGCACCTGTGACCATGGAAGCAGACACATCCTCAAAGATTGCTATGACGGCGCCAGTCACCATGGAGGGCAGTGCTGGTGCATGGAAGATGGCCTTTGTCATGCCGAGCAAGTTCACGATGGACACTTTGCCAAAACCTAAAAACCCAAATGTCACCATCAAACAGATGCCTGCGCAGCAATTGGCAGTTGTGACCTTCAGTGGCTGGGTAGATGAGGAGAAGTTGGCTGCACAAACGACTCGTTTGAACGAGTGGATAGCTAAAAATGGCTTAAAGAGCTCTGGCTCAGTACAACTCTCACGTTACAACCCACCATGGACCCTGCCATTCTGGCGACGCAATGAAATTTGGGTGAAGTTGGATAATTGATCTAGGTTTTTACGGCTACGAACTCTACTCAAAGAGTGCTTAAATCAACCTGAACTCTTTTGCCCTGCAATCGGCTTTTTGCCAGCTCATTAAGGTCAATGTCGTCCAGTCTCTCCAGAAGAGACTCGTAACTGTTTGCTGACAAAATATACGCAACAGGTTTTTTAGAGTTATAAATGGCAACTGGGGATGACCGTAATTGTTCAATGATGTCGTTAAGGTTCTTGCGTAAATTTGAAATACTGATTTTTGAATGTTTCATAGATATGTTTAGTGAAACAACGGTTGTTGACTCGGTGTGTCATCTGGCATTTCAGCATGAACAATTTCACCGGCGCGATCGACGAACATTGGCACGCCACAATCCTCACAAACCTCTAGGCTGAATAACTCAGCATGCCTGAATTGATCTTCAACCCCTGAGTTTTTGATCGTGTCATAAATTTCTCGGATTGGGCTGTCTTCAATCGATATGTCATTGATTGAATCATTGGCAACAGTCTCTCTGTCATACAAAGGCCAAACCACGCCGTAAAGGATTTCTTTAGAACCTTTGAGAGCAAAAGAAATTCTGTATTCATCGCATTGCTCATCACCGAATCCTGCAATGATGCAAGACAAGCCCGCAGGTTCAACGCTTAACATCGACTCAAGATAATTGACCGCTGCCAAAATACTCAAAGGTCTGATCTTGCGATCTGCTTCACGACAGTTTGTGAAATAAGCCTCTGGTAAAGATAATTCAAATTCGCAGCCGGGCATGATTGCTGCGATGGTGTCTTGCATACCTGTTTGCCAATTCTGCAAACAAACACTGCGCTCTTGGCGTCGAGGGGTATCCTCTTGCCATCTAAAAATAGGAGTCCCTGATGGAGCTGCAACAGCACCAACGATATAACGTGGGTCGGCTAAAACCGGAATCGTTTCAGGCATGTCACGCAACTCTAATTTGATTTCTCCGGCGTTGACGGCAGCCGAAGCTAATTTTTCGAGTAGTAGGCGCGTTTGGCAATGTGAGTGGGGCATTTGATCGATGCTGTATAGCCAAGGCACTAATGCAATCAAAGCATCCTGAGCCACAATCTGATCATGCAATAAATTGCCTGTTGCGGTGATTGATTCTGAGCTTAGCTTGCCTGATGGAATGCTGTAGCGAGTTCTTGCGATGATTGGGATCGCAATCAACACCACATCCCAATTCTTACCATCATGTTCTAAAGTCAAAGACTCAGCCAAGGTTTCAGCATTTTCAGCCAAAGAGTCAAAAGCGATTGGATTGATTTTCAGTGTTTGATCTAGAGCGCTCTCAATTGCGTTTTGATTTTGCGCATGCAACAAACGCAACAAGCGATCCATTAATTTGGTTTCCCAAAAAATATCTTCCACCCGACTACCCGAGGCGGCCAATGACAAAGCATCTGACACCAAGCGTTCCGCTTCAGGAGACATGCGTGAGGAATTTTTGGGGCGGTAACTAGACATAAAGACATTCTAAGCAAAACAAAGCTCGTTGGCGCAAACCTTACAACTATATTTTTTTATCTAAGTCTTAGAGTAACTGCTCTGCTTTGGCTGGAATGGCGTGTCCAGTTAAATGAGCTTTTTGCAAAATAGTCCAAAAATACCTATAGCTAGCTCGATCATGAAGTTTGCCTTCATGTTGGATTGGCCCCCATTGGGCTGCTTGAGCTGCTAGCAGAATTGAGCAGGCCTCTTCAATCTCACTGGTGGAAGGCGATAAGGTCTTCACGATCACAGGAATTTGTTTGGGATGAATACTCCATTTGCGTATGAAGCCAAATTCATTTTTGGCGCGCAAGGTATCAGACTCAATGATGGCAAGATCATTGATGTTGGTGCAGACATTATGAGAAGCTACTTTGCCGTGTGCATGGCAGGCTGCAGAAATCTCCAACATCGCACGTGCGACCAATGGATGATCAAATTGATCACGATCCATGGCGGTCCCAGGAATGGCACCATGATGAGCTGACACAAAATCCATCAAACCAAAACTCAAAGACTCGACTTGTTCTAAAGCAGCAATCTCATGCACTTCGTGCAAAGCACCATGAGTTTCAATCAACACATGAATTGGAATCACTCGGCCAATATTGGCGGTTTTAGCGACATGATTGATTTCATCAATGATGGTTTGCGTTTGCTCAGATGAAACCACTTTAGGAATCATCACGAAGGCGATTTTTTTGCCAGCTTGCTTGATCAGTGTTGCGATATCCGATTTCCAGCAAGGATGACTTGGATCATGGATTCTGACCCCAACGCGGTTGAAACGATTATCTGAACTTAAAAGAATCTCGGCAACAAGTTGAGCATGTTCTGCTTCTTTGCCAACGGGTGCGCCATCTTCGCAATCAAAGGTGATATCAAAGACTGGACCTAGTTCTGCTTGCAAGGCCAAGGCCTTGCGCATACGAACATCCGTGCCTGCGTAGTGATCACAAACAGGTAAGGCCCTCGGAAGGGCCTCACCTTGGAACAACACTTGACTAGGTTGCATGACTTGAGCGTTTGCTTAGAGCAAATGCTTCACGCCTTCTTGCTCTTCAGTCAATTCATTCAATGTGAAATTCATGCGCTCACGTGAGAAAGCATCAACTTCTAAACCTTGAACAATCTTGTACTCGCCGTTTTCGCAAGTCACTGGGAAGCCATACATCACATCTTTAGGAATGTCGTATGAACCATCTGATGGGATGCCCATCGTGACCCACTTACCATTTGTGCCGCAATGCCAATCATGGATGTGATCGATCGCTGCATTGGCAGCGGAGGCTGCTGAAGATAAACCACGTGCATCAATGATCGCTGCGCCACGCTTACCAACTGTTGGCAAGAATGTGTTCTTGTTCCACTCTTCGTCATTGATCATTTGCTTCACGGATTGACCGCCGATGGTTGCGAAACGATAGTCAGGGTACATCGTAGGACTGTGGTTACCCCACACAACCAATTTCTCGATATCAGCCACTGCTTTACCAGTCTTAGAAGCTAATTGTGACAAGGCACGGTGGTGGTCCAAACGTAACATGGCTGTGAAGTTTTTACCTGGAAGATCTGGTGCAGATTTCATGGCGATATAAGCATTGGTGTTTGCTGGGTTACCAACTACCAATGTCTTGACAGTGCGCTTAGCCACTGCGTTCAAGGCTTTACCTTGGGCTGTGAAAATTTGTGCGTTGGCTGACAAAAGATCTTTACGCTCCATGCC
>JAGVCB010000217.1 GCA_020059445.1 Polynucleobacter sp.
AAGCACTGACTGATCGTTTCATTTTGGCCATGCATGAAGATGCAGATGCTTTGGGGATTGAAAGACCGACTCATGAGCCAAGAGCAACTGAGTATGTGCCTCAAATGCAAAACATCATCACGCGCCTGGTGGATAAAAACTATGCCTACCAAGCGGATGATGGCGATGTGAACTACGCCGTTAGAAACTTCAAGAACTATGGCCAGCTATCAGGCAAGTCATTGGACGATCTAAGAGCAGGTGAGCGAGTGGCCGTCACTGGTGGCAAACAAGACCCTTTGGACTTCGTGTTATGGAAAACTGCCAAAGCCGATGAACCAGCTGATACCAAGTGGGAGTCACCTTGGGGCGTTGGTCGACCAGGTTGGCACATTGAATGCTCTGCCATGAGTTGCGAACTCTTGGGCAAGCACTTTGACATCCACGGTGGTGGAGCAGACTTGCAGTTCCCTCACCATGAAAACGAAATTGCTCAAAGTGAAGGCGCTTTTTCAGATGAGACTGGCAAGCCTTTTGTGAACACTTGGATGCACAACGGGTTCGTGCGAGTCAATGAAGAGAAAATGTCTAAATCATTGGGCAACTTCTTCACGATTCGCGAAGTGTTAAAAGTGTTTGACCCTGAGGTGGTTCGCTTCTTTATTCTCAAGGCTCATTACCGCAGCCCACTCAATTACAGCGATGCTCATCTAGAAGAAGCCAAGCAGGGTTTGACTCGTTTGTACAACGCCTTGTCCAGCGTTGAGAGCATTCCGACTTATAGTAAGCCAAGTACCTGGAGAACTCGATTTGCAGAGGTGATGAATGATGACTTCAACACTCCTGAAGCGATTGCCATTTTGTTTGAGTTAGCGGGTGAGATCAATAAAGCAGAAGGTCCTGAGAAATTAGAAGAAAGACGGGACCTTGCAAGAGAACTCAAGCAATTGGCAAAACTATTGGGATTGTTAGAAAGACCTGCCCAAGAATTTTTACAAGCAGGTGGTGGTTCACAAAGCGCAGATAACGACACGGCGGCTATTGAAGCAGCGATTCAGGCGCGAGCAGATGCCAAGCAAGGTAAAGACTTTGCCAAGGCAGATCAGATTCGCCAAGACTTATTAGCCCAAGGCATTGTCCTAGAGGACAAGCCAGGTGGTGTCACGCTTTGGAGACGTGCTTAATGACAGTTGCCTCATCTAAGGCAGCAAACTGATGGCACCAGAAGTAATGACGCCAGAAGTGAAGGCCCCAGACTATTGGGATCAGGCCTGCGCAGAGTTGATGAAGCATGACCGCATCATGCGCAAACTCATCCCTAAGTACCCCAAAGCAGAATTCTTGACCACGCGCGGTGATCCATTTCAAACTTTGGCACGTGCCATTGTGGGTCAGCAGATTTCAGTCAAGGCAGCGCAATCTGTGTGGGAGCGCACCATTGCGCTCACCAAAAACTTCACTGCCAAAGCAGTTCTTAAGTTAGACCCTGCGGCATTAAAAGGGGCGGGCTTATCGCAAAGAAAAGTTGAGTACATGCAAGACTTGGCCAACCATTTTGTGAATGGTGGCCTGCATTACGCCAAGTGGGATAGTTTGAACGATGACACTGTGATCGCAGAATTGACCGCGATTCGTGGCATTGGTCGTTGGACAGCAGAAATGTTTTTGATTTTCTATTTGATGAGACCCAATGTCTTGCCTTTGGATGATATTGGCTTGATCAAAGGGATTTCTTTGGCTTACTTCAGCGGCGAACCAGTCTCACGCCATGAAGCCAAGGAAGTTGCTGCTAATTGGGCGCCTTGGCAAACCGTGGCCACCTGGTACATGTGGCGCAGTATTGATCCTATACCTGTCGAGTATTGACCCCATACCTGTTGAATATTAGGCTTTTAAAGTCTCTGAAATAAATATAAGCTATTGATTTTAAATAACTATTCATAAAATTAGGCATCTAAGCCGCAAGCTATTAGAATAGAGCCCATGAAAATCACTTTCCTTGAATTCGAGCAGCCAATCGCTGAACTCGAGCAAAAAATTGAAGAATTACGTTTTGTTCAAGATGAGTCTGCAGTCGATATTTCTGAAGAAATCGGCAAGCTTTCTGAGAAAAGCCAACTGCTCACAAAAGACCTCTATACCCGCTTAACTCCATGGCAAGTGGCGCAAATTGCGCGTCATCCGCAGCGCCCGTACACCATGGATTACGTGAACAATATCTTCACTGACTTCCATGAACTCCATGGCGACAGAAACTTTGCTGATGATCAATCCATCATCGGCGGTTTGGCCAGATTCAATGGCATGCCTTGCATGGTGATCGGTCATCAAAAAGGTCGCGACACCAAAGAACGTGCGATGCGTAACTTCGGTATGAGCCGCCCTGAAGGTTATAGAAAAGCAAAACGCTTGATGCGTTTGGCAGAAAAATTCAATGTGCCAGTTTTCACATTTGTGGATACACCAGGCGCCTTCCCAGGCATTGACGCTGAAGAGCGCAACCAATCAGAAGCGATTGGCCATAACTTATTCGTGCAAGCAGAGCTCAGAGTACCTATCATCTCCACCATCATCGGTGAAGGTGGTTCAGGTGGTGCTCTAGCGATTGCGATGGGTGATGTGGTGCAAATGTTGCAATTTGCTACTTACTCAGTGATCTCACCAGAGGG
>JAGVCB010000201.1 GCA_020059445.1 Polynucleobacter sp.
CAAGTTTGAGAACCGAGGCATTCGTCTCGGACATGGAGTGTGGGATTTGGTGTTTAAGAAATTATAGAAATCTTGTTTCTAATTATTTGCTGAGCTTCTGCTGAATTTAGAGCGGGGCTTAGAGACCCAGACAAACATACTTCATCTCTAAATACTCATCCATTCCCCAAACACTGCCTTCTCTACCGAGGCCTGACTGTTTGACGCCGCCAAAGGGTGCTACTTCATTTGAGATCGTACCGGTGTTAACTCCCACCATGCCGAACTCCAAAGCTTCAGCCACTCTCCAAATACGGCTGATGTCTTTGCTATAGAAATAGGAAGCCAAGCCGTACTCGCTGTCATTGGCCATCTGAATCACTTCTGATTCAGATGTGAACGGAATCACAGCAGCCACCGGGCCAAAGGTTTCTTCTTCCGTGATCAACATCCCTTTTTTAACGCCCGCCAAAACAGTTGGTTCATAAAAGGTGCCGCCCAAAGCGTGGCGCTTGCCACCAGTCATGACGCGGGCGCCTTTGGCAACAGCGTCTTGAACATGTTGCTCAACTTTGTTGATGGCCTGTTGATCAATCAAAGGACCCAATTGAACTCCTTTGTCTAATCCTGGACCAATGACCAGACGCTTGCTGGCTTGAGTGAGTTTCTCGACAAAAATATCATGCAAGCTTTCGTGAACGTAAAAACGATTGGTGCAAACGCAGGTTTGGCCGGCATTGCGGTATTTAGATTGCATCGCGCCACTGACAGCTGCATCTAAATCAGCATCTTCAAAAACGATGAAGGGGGCATGACCACCCAGCTCAAGTGCTACCTTCTTAATAGTAGGGGCGCATTGCTCCATCAGGATTCTGCCAACAGGGGTTGAGCCTGTGAAAGACAGGTGGCGAACCAAAGGAGAGTCACAAAGTACTTTGCCAATCTCTATAGAGTTCTTCGCATCCGCCGTCACCACATTGATCACACCATCAGGGATCCCAGCTTCTTTGGCCAGCTCTGCCAATGCCAGAGCTGATAAAGGTGTTTGCTCAGCGGGCTTGATGACAATCGTACAGCCAGCAGCAATGGCTGGGGCCACTTTGCGGGTGATCATGGCCATGGGGAAGTTCCAGGGAGTGATCGAAACACACACACCGATGGCTTGCTTTAAAACCATCATGCGTTTATCAGACCAAGGGCTGGCAGGAATGGCTCCCATCACGCGCTTGGCCTCTTCGGCAAACCACTCAATGAATGAAGCGGCGTAGGTGACCTCGCCTTTGGCTTCCATCAAGGCTTTGCCTTGTTCTTCAGTCATGAGGCGAGCTAAGCGGTCCGCGTCTCGGTTCATGAGTTCAAACCAGCGTCTTAATAGCTGTGCTCTGTCTTTGCCAGTCCTGGCTTTCCAGGCAGGTAGGGCTGCGTGAGCTTTATCAACAGCAATCAAGGCATCTGCTGGGGTCATATTGGGGACCTGAGCAATCGTTGCTTGATTGGCTGGGTTGTTCACTGCAAAGAATTGGTTTGTCATGATTGTTGTGCTTGTCATAGGTTCAATTTTGCCCTAAGTAATTGGGTCCTTCACTGAGAGCTGGATCTTTAGTTCATGATTTGCTTCATTGAGAGATGTTAGTTTGATAAGAGGCGGCTCCGCTGAAAGCGACTCTTTAAAGATAATCCAAAGATAAGTTAAAACCCTGATATTTGAAGATATCTGAATCAATCTATCGTTTTTTATTCAAAAAAAATCACTAAATGTAGTTTTTTCAGAATATAAAATTAGTGCTTACTAACATAAAATTTACCCTTATCCGTCAATGGGTCACCCACCTTATCCACAGGGGGTATGATGCTTTATACAGTCTTTTAATAACTAAAAATAGTGTAAATAATTTTCTATATGCTTGACAGTGTATATAACCTTTCCTAATATGCATCAACTCAAAGAGATGTTGCAGTGCACAATTTTCAAGGCTTTAGTTACTTTAGGTTTTAGGGCTTTACTTTGAATCAGTGAACAAAACACTTTTTAAGAAAGTTGATATGAACACAAATACTTTGAAGATGGTTAACACGGCTACACATGACAGAGGCAACTCTGTGGATGTTGGCTTGCTGTCCGTTGCCAAAGCCAAGATGAAGGGCTTGATGAGCGCCCTGGGCGTTTTGGCTTCTTTCATGGTTTTGGTCATGTGGATGAACCAGCCCTTGCGTGTTGAATTGGCCTCTTGGCTGATCCCAGCAGGGGCTTATCAAATTTTCCAGAACGGTTTTGACCCTGTTCCCTCTGTTGCTCCTCAGGCTGCCAAGATTCCAACAAGCTTGGTCGATACAGAGGCTCTAGACCCAAAAATTTTGAAGTCTGGCGCAGAGCGTCAGGCAGTTGCTTCATATATCTCTAATAAATACAAGATTGCTCATTCAGCCAGCTTGGATTTTGTTGATAAAGCCATGACAGTGAGTCGTGAGGTGGGACTAGATCCAACCTTGATCTTGGCTGTGACAGCGGTTGAGTCAAGTTTCAATCCTTTGGCTGAAAGCAAAAAGGGCGCTCAAGGTCTGATGCAGGTCATGACC
>JAGVCB010000022.1 GCA_020059445.1 Polynucleobacter sp.
ACCGCCAAACGCAAAAATAACAGCGTTTGTATGCAGTGGGCGTAAACGACCATAGCTCAGCCAAGATATGTTCATTGTGATGTCGGGCCAGATCAGCTGAGCTGCTAAAAGAACTCCAACTGACATACCGACTATGCCCCAAAGGATAGTTACCAATGCAAATTGACGAACAACCCTGTAATTAAAGCTGTCTTGTGTATCACCGATAGCAAAACTCATGGTATTTCCCTTACTAGCCTGAAGGCCGATTTATCCTGGAGTAATTATAAAAACCGACCAACTCAAACAACATTGATATAGGTCAAGTTCAATGCTAAGAATTACTCTTTTTTATTAAGTAAGTTTGCTGTAGGGGATTTGTCCACGACATGATTGGGCGAAACATCATCATCCATTAGGATTGAATGGCCAGGACCTTCTAAGTCCTCAAATTGACCACCCTTCACTGCCCAATACAAAATCATGACAACCACGGCAATAACGACCAAAGACATCGGGATGAGTAAATAAAGACTTTCCATATCCCTAGTCTAGCTCATTCAACATCAAGATAGAACATTAATTTATTTTTCTTAAACGCCAGGCATTCAGGGTAACGGCTAAAGATGACAAACTCATGCCTATGCCTGCAATCCAGGGATTCACTAAGCCCATCATCGCAATAGGTATGGCAATCACGTTATAAACAAAAGCCCATACCAAATTTTGACGCATGATGATTTTTGATTTATCTGCAAGTGCCAATGCTTGCGATAAAGGTTTTAATGATTCAGTGGTTAATACAGCATCTGCTCCAGCTTGTGCCAATGGCGCACCACTATCAACTGCAACAGAGACATTGGCCTTTGCCAAAAATGGCGCATCATTCACGCCATCACCAACAGCCCAAACCACTTTACCCTCTTTTTGTAGCGCATCACTGAATGAGAATTTATCTTCAGGCAATGCGCCGCCCCGATGATGTGCAATCCCAAAATAGCGAGCCCACCACGCAACTGTTTGTGGATCATCACCTGACAATAGATGAACCTGAATTCCCCTTACTTGAACCTGCGTGATAAATTCCATGGCTCCCGGTCTTGGTGTATCGAGCAAAGCAAATACTGCCAATAGCCCTTGATCGTCTTTTAAATAAACCAAACTGGCTTGCTCGTTTTCTTGATCAACAGAAATAGCATCAAGGTTTAACCACTGACGTGCGCCTAACTGATAAACACCTGAACGCAAACCTTTACCCAATTCACTGACTGGTGCTTCATTTAAGATGATTGGTTGAACTTCTTGTTTTTTTGCCGCCTCTAAAATTGCCAAACCCAAAGGATGCTTTTGCCCAGCCTCCATGGCTGCCGCAATCGCCAACACTTCTTGCTCCTTAAAACCTGGGCGCAAGGCCATAATAGCTTTTAACTCAGGATAGCCTGTCGTGAGAGTGCCTGTTTTGTCAATCACCAAATCCGTTGTCTTGGCCAAGGTCTCGATAACATGGCCTCTAACCACTAACAAACCTAATTTTGTAATAGCACCTTGAGCAGCGGCCATCGCTGCAGGAGTGGCCAACGATAAAGCACAGGGGCAGCTTGCCACCAACACTGCAACAGCAGTTTCCCAAGCTTTGAGAGGCTCTAAAAAATACCAAGTAATCGCAGTAAGACCAGCAGCTGCCATCAAGAAAACGACAAAATAACCAGCCCACTTTTCTGCTAGGCCAACCACTTGAGGTTTTGCTAACAGAGCTTTATCAAGCAATGAGGCAATACCTGCGATTCTTGTACCCTGGCCCAAAGCCGTGATGCGCATGACAATGGGGCTGACAATATTATGACTTCCGGCATATAAAATATCACCCATGTTTTTAGAGACTGGTCTAGATTCCCCAGAGAGAATTGCTTCGTTTAAACTGGCCTCACCAGAAAGCAAAACACCATCGACTGGAATCACATCGCCTGGAGAAACACGCAACACATCACCAAGCACGCATCTGACCACCGGAACTGATCTGGTAACACCAGTATTTGGGTAATCTTCAAATCGATCACAAGTAGCCGGCAGTTGTTTTGCCAAAGCCTCAGCCCCACCCTGAGCATCTTGTCTAGCCAATAACTCTAAATATCTTGCCCCAAGTAAAAATGCAATGAACATGGTGATGGAATCAAAATAACTTTCACCAACACCCAAGACCAAGCTGATAGTTCCCGCTATAAAAGCCAAGGCAACCGCCAGTGATACGGGTACATCCATGCCCAGCATGCCCGTTTTAGGAAAGTTCCAAATGCTGTGCCATGCAACCACAAACATTGGTCCTGCAGAGTAAAGAACCACGGGAACAGTCAGAGCCCAACTGGTCCAACCCAATAACAACTCTTGCTCGACGAGCAGATCATCTGCCCCGGTGTATGTCGGCCAGGCATACATCATCACTTGCATCATTCCCAACACTGCCACACCTAAGCGCATCAACAAATGACGGCGCTCTTTTTTAGCCATATCAGCACTCATGGATGGCTCAAAGGGCCATGCCTCATAACCAATTTGCTCAACTGAATGAAGTAATTTTGATAAATGAACCTCATTGGGATTGAATCTAACCGTGGCTCGCTGAGTCACATAATTAATTTGTACATCTTTAACACCAAACAGTCTTTTTAAGTGTTGCTCATTCAACCAGACGCAAGCAGCGCAACGAATCTTCTCTAAACGCAGAGTGGTTTCAAGTTCGCCGGGATATTCTGATGAGATTCGTGTGAATCGATCCATCAAGACTGGATCATCGTATGCCAGAAGAGCATCAGGCACTTGATCAGTTAGTTGGCCAAGATCATCTGGCTTTTGACCCAGTGGTATGCGCCGCGCATAAAAGGCTTCTAAACCCTGACCATGGATTGTTTGAGCAATCGCCAAACAACCGGCACAACAAAAGTAACGAGGCGACCCACCAAGCGTTGCCTCATAAAGATTATCGCTAGTTAGATCGCCGCCGCAGTGATAGCAGTCTTCGATTGAAAGTGGGTTCTCAGGCTTGGTATTCATCTCAGCCTGAGATTCTAGGCTTTCTTTTTACTTATAGGACACTCTATCCAATATTTTTTGTGCATAAATTTGATTTTTACCAATAGATGCAATTGAAATATTCTCTTGCTTGAAGCTTCCCAACTTATTTAATGCCTCATTGGTGGTTTTTACAGACTTCACCACGGGCCACTCATTGTTGCCATTGGCAAAGTATTGTTGAGCTTTATCACTGGCCAAGTACTCAAGAAATTTAACAGCGGCCGCTTTATTCGGGGCATAACTAGCCACAGCACCACCTGCAATATTCATATGAACACCAGAGCTTGCCTGGTTGGGCCAAATCAAACCAATCTTGGCCACCACCTGCATGTCAGCAGTTTTGGTTGAGCGCATCAAGCGCGCCAAATAGTAAGAGTTGGTCAATGCCACACCGCACTCACCTGAAGCAACAGCTTTGATTTGATCTGTATCTCCACCCTTAGGTGCTCGAGCCATATTCGCCACCATGCCTTTGGCCCAAGCTTCTGTTTTTACTTCACCTTGGCGCTCATACATCGCACCGATCAATGACAACATATAAGGGTGTGAACCTGAACGAGTGCAAACCTTGCCTTTATTCACGGGATCGGCTAATTTTTCATAAGTGTCGATATTGTTTGGGCTCATGTTTGCTTTGTTGTAAACAATCACGCGCGCCCTGCTTGAGAACCCAAACCATTGACTACCCTTACCAATATCATTTGAGCGGAAGTTTTTAGGAATTCTTGCATCCAATACTTTTGATTGAATGGGCTGAAAAAAGCCCTCAATTTCAGCGCGCCATAGTCTTGCAGCGTCAACCAATAAGATCACATCCGCCGGACTATTTTTACCTTCACTGCGTAAACGTTCTAATAGTGCGTTGTCATCAGCCTCAATACGATTGATTTTGATCCCTGTTTGTTTGGTGAATTCAGCATACAAGGCCTCATCCGTTTGATAATGACGTGCAGAATATAAGTTCAACACCTGAGAAGATTGAGATAATGCAGGCGTAGTGGCAGTTAAGCCAGCAGTTAAGCCAAAAGCAGAAACAATCGCCAATAGGGATTTTTTAGTCGACAACATATGAATAATGCTTCCTTTCAAGATAGTGATTTAAATACAATTGATAATAATTATCATCTAGATTATCACAACTCTCGCAGAAGTTTCTTAACCCTGCTTGGCTTAGGTGTAATAACGGTGGGTGGCTTGACATCCTGTTCTGGAATTAAAACTAAAAAACCATTGATTGGCTTGGCTCTGGGAGGTGGTGCAGCGCGAGGTTTTGCTCATATTGGCGTTATCAAAGCGCTTGAATCTCAAGGAATTTTTCCTAACCTCGTGGTTGGCACAAGTGCGGGCAGTGTGGTTGCAGCCTTATATGCTTCAGGATACCGAGGCACCGAATTGCAAAAAATAGCTTTGTCGT
>JAGVCB010000081.1 GCA_020059445.1 Polynucleobacter sp.
ATTTCTGCCAGCGCTTATCTTTTAGAAAAACTTCGCAACGGTGAACGTTGGGCTTACATATCAGATGCTGGCACGCCTGGAATATCAGATCCAGGCGCAATTCTTTGCGAAGAAATTAAAAAGGGCGGACATCAAGTTTGTCCTTTGCCGGGCCCCAGCGCAATTACAGCTGCAGTTTCTGGAGCGGGTGATTTTTTAAAGCACGGTAATGGTGGTTTTCAGTTTTTAGGCTTTTTACCCGCTAAAGCAAATCAACGAGACGAGCTACTCAAAGTAGCGGCAACATCAAACATCAGCTCTTTCTTTTATGAAGCACCTCACCGCATAGAGTCGACGCTCAACTCTATGGTTGCTCATCTAGATGGTGATCGAAAAGTACTGATTGCAAAAGAGCTGAGTAAGATTTTTGAAGATATTAAAGTTATTACAGTTCAAGAAATACCGGACTGGATGAAAATAGTCGAAAGCTGGCAGGGCGAATATGTTTTGGGTATAGAAGGGATCGCACGCAGTCAGTCACCGAGCAATTTTGATGAGCAAACACTTCAATGGATTTCTGCAATCAACGGCAGAATAGGGCACAAAGAGCTTTCTGAAATCATTTCTCAAATCACGGGCATCAGCAAAAAAGATGCCTACCGTGAGTTGATTGAGAAAAAAGAGGCGTAAAAAAGCCCCTGATCGGGGCTTTTTAAATCGCTAATGCGTTTTATTTCTTAGGTTCAGGTTGCTTTGGCGCTTCTAGAGCTGGGGCTTTAGGCTCAGCAAACTTACCGCCTGCTGAAGCTGCCAAGTAGACAACCGCTCTTCCTAATTCATAGTCTGAGACGTCGTCCGGACTGGTGCCAGCTCTTGCAGGCATAGCGCCTTTACCCTTAACAACAGCATTCAAAAGACCATCGTAACCACGTCCAAGGCGAGCGCCCCAACCACCGATATCGCCAAATTTAGGCGCACCAGCAGCACCTGACGCATGACAAGATGCGCAGGCTTGTTTATAAATTTCTTCGCCAGATTTAAATACTTTTGGACCTGATGCATCTTTGAAGTCTAGAAGTGCAACTGGTTTGATCAACTGGTTAGCTGACTCGGCTGCTGCATCAGCATTAGCTGAGGGCTTTTTTCCACTGCCGACATAAACCATTAACAACGCGATGATGATCAGCGGCACAAAAAAGCTCGCAAAAACCATCACAATCAACTGCTTGGGTGATTTAATCAAATTTCCGTGTTCTTCACTCATGGCGCTTTTCCTTTTAATCTAGCTCGCACGCATTATAGCGAGGATAATTCATTGCGGCCTTACAATACTAAAGACGCGACCGTAGTTCAATGGATAGAATTAGAGTTTCCGAAGCTCTCGATACAGGTTCGATTCCTGTCGGTCGCACCAGACCACAAAACCCCCACAAATAGACATAGATCAAACTCAAATCAAGAAAAACATCTAAAATGGCTCATTATTGAATTTTGCCCCCTAAAAGGTCGTTATGTCCGCAAATACTGCAGAAGCCATCATTGATCAGCCAATTCCGGTTGGCCAACCCATTCCCCACAGAAAAGTAATTCGTTCTTGGCTCACGCCATTGACTGAGCGCGCAGTGATGCGCGCGCTCATCTTGCAGGTCATTGACACCCTCATTCTCACTGCGGGCATCGTCGGTACTGTTTATTTCGAGTCAATTCTTGTAAAAATATTCTTAGCTGTTTTTTCTGGTTTCATGATTGGCCGTATTTTTATTTTGGGACATGATGCATGCCATCAGAGCTTTACTCCATACCGTGGACTTAATAAAGTATTGGGGCGCCTTGCGTTCTTACCATCACTCACCCCTTACAGCCTTTGGGAAGTTGGTCACAACGTGGTTCACCATGGTCAAACCAACTTAAAAGGTTTCGACTTTGTCTGGGCACCCTTATCTCTAGAAGAATTTAACAAACTAACTCCAGCAGAAAAAGCTTTGGAACGTCACTACAGAAGCGGCTGGGGCCCAGCCTTGTATTACCTCCTTGAAATCTGGTGGAAGAAAATGTTCTTTCCTAGCAAGAAAGCCATGCCAGCTACTCGTCCAGCCTTCTTGTGGGATAACGTTTTGGTCTCTGTATTTGCAGTTATTTGGATTGGCGCCTTAATAGTCGCCGCTATTCAAACCAATCAATCTGTCTTGCTCACAGTGATCATGGGCTTTGTGATTCCTTTCATCTTTTGGAATGCCATGATTGGATTTGTTGTGTATGTTCATCACACACACCCAAGCGTTTCTTGGTACTCAGATAAATCAGAGTGGCTAAGAGCTCAGCCTTTTGTTTCTACAACTGTGCATTTGGTTTTCCCGCTAAAATGGGGTGCATGGATGCATCACATCATGGAACACACCGCCCACCACGTTGACATGAGTGTGCCTCTCTACAAACTTAAAGAAGCTCAAACAAAACTTGAAACCATGCTTCCCGAAAGAATCATCATTCAAAAATTCTCTTGGGCTTGGTATTTTGATACGGCCAAACTGTGCAAACTTTACGACACAGAAAAAAAATGTTGGTTAGATTTTGATGGCAACAAAACAGCCGATTCAATCAAAGTTGTTTTAAGTTAAAAGTTCCACTAAAACGCCCTTTCAAGGGCGTTTTTCAAAAAACAGTTAAAATGTTATCTTGAATCTTTAAGAGAAGTTTATATGTCAACCCCGCCAAGCACCCTGGAGAGCAATACAAGAGTCATGAAGTTTTGCTCTTCCTGCAGTAGAGAAAAGCCTTTAGAGGGTGGCACATGGATCCCTACAAGCAATCGCAAGCAACGCTGGATCTGTGCAAGTTGCTTGTATAACAGAACCCACCGTACTGGTTCTGCCAAGGCTTAATTAGCCATATCACTCACGTAAGGATTACTTTTTCTCTCTTCACCAAAAGTGGATACGGGTCCGTGACCGGGTATAAAAGTAATGTCATCGCCCAAAGGGAAAAGCTTTTCTCTGATAGACCTTATTAAGTCGGCGTGATTTCCTCTAGGAAAATCAGTGCGCCCAATAGAGCCTGCAAACAAGACATCTCCGACAATGGCCAAGTGGTCATCCTTACCGTAAAAAATAATATGGCCTGGAGTATGGCCTGGGCAGTGCTTGACCAATAATTCAACCTGACCAACGGTCACAATATCGTCGTCTTTCAGCCACTTATTCGGCTCAAAAGCTTGCGCCATCGGGAATCCAAACCTCTTGCTTTGCTCAGGAAGCTGATCAATCCAAAATCTCTCATCTTCGTGAGGGCCTTCAATTTGAATGCCCAAATTTTGTGCCAATGATGCGGCCCCAGCACAGTGATCAATATGCCCATGAGTTAATAGGATTTTTTCAGGGGTCGCGCCAGCCTCTTTTAGGGCATTCAGTATTTTTGGAAGATCTCCACCTGGGTCAACAATCGCAGCCTGATTGGTTTTTTCACAAATCAAGATCGAGCAATTTTGCTCAAAGGGTGTAACCGGAACTATGAGTACTTTTAAAGTCATAGCTCCGATTATCTCAACAAACTAACAATTACCAACTAGATTCGCGATCAGGGCTTGAGGTAATTTTGTGGATAGACAAATCAGCGCCGTCAAACTCATCTTCTTGAGACATGCGTAAGCCCAAAACTGCTTTCAATATGCCATAAACGATCAAGCCTGAAATTGCAGCAAATGTAACTCCAGCGACAGTGCCAATTAACTGAGCGGTAAAGCTCACGCCACCCAGACCGCCCAAAGCCTTTTGTCCAAAAACGCCTGCGGCAATACCACCCAAGGCACCACATAATCCATGTAAAGGCCAAACGCCCAATACGTCATCAATTTTCCAGCGGTTTTGAACCATGGTGAACATCACTACAAATAAACCACCGGCCATGCCACCCACAACTAGGGCACCCATTGGATGCATTAAATCAGAGCCAGCACACACTGCAACAAGGCCTGCTAGAGGGCCGTTATAACTAAAGCCTGGGTCATTTTTACCAACAGCCCAAGCAACCAAAGTTCCTCCAACCATTGCCATCAATGAGTTCATGGCTACTAAGCCACTCAGTTTCTCAACTGTTTGTGCGCTCATGACGTTGAAACCAAACCAACCTACCGCCAACACCCATGCACCAAGGGCTAAAAATGGAATGCTTGAAGGTGGATGAGCAGAAATTCTGCCATCTTTGGTGTATCGACCATGACGAGCTCCCAACAAAATAATTGCGGGCAAAGCAATCCAACCACCTACGGCGTGAACCACCACAGAACCCGCAAAATCATGGAACTCTTCGCCAGTTAATTCTTTGAGCCAAGCCTGAAAACCAAACTGCTGATTCCAAACCATTCCTTCAAACAATGGATAAACAAAACCCACCAAAATGAATGTGGCAATTAGTTGAGGATTGAATTTCGCACGCTCTGCAATACCACCAGAAATAATCGCCGGTATGGCCGCAGCAAACGTCAATAAAAAGAAGAATTTGACCAGCTCAAAACCGCTTTTTTGCGCTAAAACCTCTGCGCTAGAAAAGAAATTTAAACCGTAGGCAATGCTGTAACCAATAAAGAAATAGGCGATTGTTGAAACAGCAAAATCGATCAAAATTTTGACAAGAGCGTTCACCTGATTCTTTTTGCGAACGGTTCCTAGCTCTAGGAACGCAAACCCAGCGTGCATTGCCAGCACCATGATGGCGCCAGTCATGATGAAAAGGGCGTCAACCCCTGACTTAAAATTTTCCATTTATCACCCTAGATGACATTTATTAAGATTCGAATTATGAATGTTCTGGTGCATCAAAAAACTCACTTATGCACCAAATTTGTGCGCATGATATTTTTGGTGGTTTTGGACGGCTTGGGTACAATGTAGTATCGATGGGAGAGTTTGGTTTTACCAACGCCGAAGGCGCAATGCCCATGAACGCTCAGGCAAATGGACCGTCGATATTTACACTCTGGAGAGCGGCATTAAATTGCCCACCGAAGGGGCTAAAAGAGTACAAATGGTTTGAACTCTTCAATCTCTCAGGTAACAGGACAGGGGGGCATCAATTCCTTTAAGGAGTTTGGATGTCGGCTGCCCCTACAAATCTAAAACGCACCATCCTTTTTGACACACATCACTTGGCCGGAGCAAAGCTTGTTGATTTCGGCGGATGGGAAATGCCCGTTAACTATGGCTCTCAAATTGAAGAGCACGTTGCTACTCGAACTAATTGTGGTGTGTTTGACGTATCTCACATGGCAGCCGTTGATGTTATCGGAATAGATGCGAAGGCTTTTTTAGAAAGGGTTGTTGCAAACAACGTCAACAAGCTGAAAAATAATGGACAGGCGCTCTATGGATGTTTGCTCAATGATGAAGCTGGCGTTATTGATGATTTGATTGTTTATCGCCTAGATCCCAACTACCGCTTAGTAATCAATGCCGCAACAGCTCATACAGATCTTGAATGGTTGAACAAGCAAGCAAGCTACTTTGAAGATGTGAGGCTCATCCCGAGAAGAGCGGATCTTGTTGGCAATCAAAATCCTCAGGGCATGATTGCAGTTCAAGGACCAAAGGCACTTGAACTGATTAAAAAAGCCATTCCCTCACTTGCAAATGCAGCCTCGGAGTTAAAAAACTTTCATGCATCATGCGAACAAACTCCTTTTGGAGAAATCATGATTGCAAGAACCGGTTACACCGGTGAAGATGGCGCTGAGTTATTGGTTCCTCTGAACCATACAGTGGCCGTTTGGGATCTTTTGATTGCCCAAGGAGCCCAACCAGCAGGCCTGGGTGCCCGCGATACGCTTCGCTTAGAAGCGGGCATGAACTTATATGGTCAGGACATGAATGACCAAACAAATCCTCTGGATGTGGGTCTTTCTTGGACCATAGACCGTTCAACCGAGCGTGACTTCATTGGTAAATCAGCTCTAGAGAAGAAACCTCAGAAATTTGTTTTTTTAGGTTTAATACTTCAAGACAAAGGAGTGTTGCGCGCCCATCAAATTGTTAGATCAAATAAAGGTGAGGGCGAAATAACCAGCGGCACATTCAGCCCATCACTTCAAAAATCTATTGCACTTGCCAAACTTCCTTTAGCAACCGAAATTGGCGAGATAGTAAAAGTTGTCATTCGTGACAAAGAATTAAATGCAGTTGTTGTAAAAGCCCCTTTTGTTCGCCATGGCAAAGCCCTGGTTTAATTTTGGAGAAACTACTATGAACATTCCACAAGACCTACATTACACAGAATCTCATGAATGGGTTCGCAAAGAAGCTGACGGCTCAATCACCGTTGGTATTACTGACCACGCCCAAGAAGCGTTGGGCGATATTGTTTTCCTTGAGCTGCCAAATGTTGGCAAGTCTTTAAATGCAGGCGACGCTTGTGCCGTGGTTGAGTCTGTGAAAGCGGCCAGTGATATTTATGCTCCATTGTCTGGTGAAGTGATCGCCATCAATGATGCAGCCACTTCAGCACCTGAATCAGTTAACTCAGACGCCTATGGCTTATGGTTGTTCAAAATCAAACCGACAGACATCAGCAAAGTTGACGGCCTTCTTTCAGCAGAAGCATACGGAAAAAACATTGGTGCATAAAAAATGAAAAGCTCCCTGACCACACTAGAAAATCATGATGCATTTTTAAGCCGTCACATCGGCCCATCCGCTGGCGACGAATCCTCGATGTTGAAATTTTTGGGATTCAATCAGCGTGAAGAGCTGATCAATGCCGTTATTCCAAACAACATCAGAAGTAAATCTGCTCTTCCTTTAGGCGACTACACAAATGCCAAAGGTGAGAGTGAGGCGCTTGAATTATTAGCAACCATTGCCAATCAAAATAAAGTATTTAAATCATTCATTGGTCAGGGCTATTACAACAACATCACTCCTGGTGTTATTCAAAGAAATATCCTTGAAAACCCAGCTTGGTACACAGCTTACACACCATATCAGCCAGAAATTTCACAGGGTCGTCTAGAGGCAATCATTAACTTCCAGCAAATGTTAATTGATTTAACAGGCATGGATATTGCCAATGCCTCTATGCTCG
>JAGVCB010000218.1 GCA_020059445.1 Polynucleobacter sp.
CAAAACGCGGATCATCAGCCAACTCTTCTTCGCCACAGGCTTTCACAAAATGACGGTACTGACCATCATTACCGCAGGCCACGATGATCCAACCATCCGCTGCTTTGAAGGTTTGATAGGGCACGATATTGGGGCTGGCATTGCCCCAACTCTTGGGAGCAATGCCACTGGCCAAATAATTGCTCGCCACATTGGCCATGGTTGCCACTTGAACATCCAGTAATGCCAAGTCGATGTATTGACCCACACCCGTGCGATCTCGATGGACCACGGCCGCCAAAATGGCGGAAGTGGCATACATCCCTGTAAAGATATCTGCGATGGCCACACCGGCCTTTTGAGGGCCGCCACCAGGCAAATCTTCTTTTTCCCCGGTCACGCTCATAAAACCACCCATGCCTTGCACAATGAAGTCATAACCAGCGCGGTGGGCATAGGGGCCTGTTTGACCAAAACCCGTTATAGAACAATAAATTAAGTCTTTTTTAAGGCTTTTGAGACTCTCATAATCCAGGCCATATTTCTTTAATTGGCCCACTTTGTAGTTCTCAATCACCACATCGGTCTCTAAAACCAGTTTTTTGATGATTTCTTGACCCTCTGGGGTCGAAATATCCAAAGTAATCGATCTTTTATTGCGATTTATCGCCAAATAATAGGCTGCTTCAGATGTATCTTGACCAGCAGAATCCTTCAAAAAAGGAGGGCCCCATTGACGGGTATCGTCACCCGCTTTTGGCCTCTCAACCTTGATTACATCGGCTCCCAGGTCCGCCAGGTTCTGCCCACACCAGGGGCCTGCCAGGACTCGACTGAGGTCTAAAATGCGAAGGTGATTAAGTGCTCCCATGGAAGTCATTTTCGCATGTGGATACAATTCTTCGCCATGGCAACTAAAAAAACAGATCAATACAGCGAATCGTCGATCAAAGTTCTCAAAGGACTTGAACCGGTCAAACAGCGTCCAGGTATGTATACCCGGACTGATAATCCATTGCACATGATCCAAGAGGTGATTGATAACGCCTCGGATGAAGCCTTGGGTGGTCATGGTCATCACATCGTGGTCACCATGCACACGGATGGCAGCGTGAGTGTCGAAGATGATGGTCGAGGCATTCCGGTGGGTATGCACCCAGAAGAAAAGCGTCCCGTTGTTGAATTGGTGTTCACACAACTGCATGCGGGCGGTAAATTCGAAAAAGGCTCTGGTGGAGCCTATGCTTTCTCAGGCGGTTTGCACGGTGTTGGTGTTTCAGTCACCAATGCGCTGTCTAAGCGCATGGAAGTCACCGTTTGGCGTGACAAACAAATCTCAACCTTGGCTTTTGAACATGGCTTTGTGGTTGAGGCGCTCAAAACAAAAATTGCACCGATGGGCGATCGCCCCAACGGTACCCGTGTCAGAGCATGGCCAGATGGCAAATACTTTGACAGTGCACAGATCCCAATGGCTGAGTTGCAAAGACTATTGCGCTCAAAAGCAGTGCTATTGCCTGGCGTTAAAGTCACTCTCATTCAAGAGAAGGGTGGCGAGCCACAAACTTGGTTGTACACACAAGGATTAAAAGGCTACTTGGATGAAGCCATGGCACAAAATGGCCATAGCCCAGTGGTTATTCCAGCATTTGATGGCGAACACTTTGCAGATCCTAATCGTGCAGGTGAGGATTCATTTGCTGAAGGTGAGGGCGCGAGTTGGGTGGTGGCTTGGACCGAAGAAGGTGCCCCGGTTCGCGAAAGTTATGTGAACTTGATTCCAACGCCTGCCGGCGGAACGCACGAAAGTGGTTTGCGCGATGGTTTATTCAATGCCGTGAAAAGCTTCATTGATATCCACGCCTTGCAACCGAAGGGCGTCAAGTTAATGCCTGAAGACGTCTTTGCGCGCGCTTCTTTTGTTTTATCAGCCAAAGTATTAGATCCACAGTTCCAAGGACAGATCAAAGAACGTTTGAATTCTCGTGATGCTGTGCGTTTGGTCTCTGGATTCGTTAAATCTGCTTTGGATTTATGGTTGAACCAGCATGTGGATTACGGCAGAAAATTAGCCGAGCTTGTGATCAAACAAGCTCAAGCCAGAACTCGTGCTGGTCAAAAAGTTGAAAAGAAAAAATCATCAGGTGTTGCAGTTCTACCAGGCAAGTTAACTGACTGCGAGAGCGAAGACATTGCAATGAACGAAATCTTCTTGGTCGAAGGTGATTCTGCCGGTGGTTCAGCCAAGATGGGGCGTAATAAAGAATACCAAGCGATCTTGCCTTTGCGCGGTAAAGTTTTGAACACCTGGGAAGCAGAGCGCGATCGCTTGTTTGCCAACAATGAAGTTCATGACATTGCGGTGGCCATTGGCGTGGATCCTCATGGCAACACCGATGAGCCCGATATGAGCAACTTGCGTTACGGCAAGATTTGTATCTTGTCAGATGCGGACGTCGATGGTGCGCACATTCAGGTCTTGTTGCTCACATTGTTCTACAAGCACTTCCCGAAACTCATGGAACGTGGTCATGTGTACATTGCACGCCCACCTTTGTTCCGAGTGGATGCTCCAGCACGCGGCAAAAAGCCTGCACAAAAACTCTACGCTTTGGATGAAGGCGAGTTAAAAGCCATTGAAGATAAATTACGCAAAGAAGGTTTGCGTGAAGGTAGTTGGCAAATCAGCCGCTTCAAAGGCTTGGGTGAGATGAACGCCGAACAACTTTGGGACACAACGCTCAATCCTGATACACGTCGTTTATTACCTGTCACTGAAGGTGATTTGGGTGAGGTAGAAACAGTTAAAACCATGGACATGTTGATGGGCAAATCTGAATCAGGTGCTCGCAAAACATGGCTTGAAGAACGCGGCAATGAAGTTGAAGCAGACATTTAAGTCTTAAGAATTAAGAAAAATACCGAATGAGTAAAAAGAAAAACAATCCGAATCAAGAGCCAGATTTATTTGCTGATATGGGCGAAGAATCTAATGCCGATGCCAAAGCTGTAGCAACTGCGCCAAGAGTGGTGCCGAACACGGCCGATGTGGATTCATTAACACTCGCTACATATGCTGAGAGAGCTTATCTTGACTACGCCATCAGCGTGGTCAAGGGTCGTGCTTTGCCAGAAGTGGCCGATGGTCAAAAGCCTGTTCAGCGCCGTATCTTGTTTGCGATGAACGAAATGAATCTGCGCGCTGATGCAAAACCAGTGAAGAGTGCGCGTGTGGTTGGTGACGTATTGGGTAAATTCCATCCACACGGTGACCAATCTGCTTATGACGCCTTGGTGCGTTTGGCACAAGATTTCTCGTTGCGCTATCCATTGATCGATGGCCAAGGTAACTTTGGTTCACGCGATGGTGATGGTGCTGCGGCGATGCGATACACCGAAGCACGCCTCACAAAAATCGCCAGTTTGCTATTAGATGAAATCGATGAGGGTACGGTTGATTTCATCCCCAACTACGATGGTTCAATGCAAGAGCCTCGTTTGTTGCCAGCAAGATTACCTTTTGTTCTTTTGAATGGTGCGTCAGGCATTGCCGTAGGTATGGCCACAGAAGTGCCATCGCATAATTTAAAAGAAGTCGCTAGTGCAGCCATTGCACTCATGAAGAATCCGAAAATCTCTCATGAAGAATTG
>JAGVCB010000098.1 GCA_020059445.1 Polynucleobacter sp.
CTAAGGGCTTGATGTCAGAGAAGCCATCCAGGATGTTGGAAGTATTGCTTGAGATGGGTGTTATTGAATTATTTTTCCCAAAGCTAAATTTAACAAATTCATCTGTGTTGAACGACATTGATTTGGCAGCAAAACATCAATTTAATTTGTCTCAACGATGTGCGGTGTTGTGTTCAACCTTGAGCATTGAGCATATCAATGCTTGGTCAGCCTTGTGGGGTGTGCCTGTGGAGTGTCGCGATCATTCCGTACTTGTTAGTGAATTAAAAAATGGATTGAATTCGCCAACACTTGACCCTAAAAATTTATTAGATCTATTGAATCGTACAGATGTTTGGAGAAAACCTGAGCGCTTTGATGAGCTCATCAAGGTGGCTGCCCTATTAAAGCTACCTACTGAGCAGTTGACCAAATCATATGGCTTGGCAAAGAAAGTGGATATTTCTCAAGTTGTTCAGGACGTTGGTGAGCAAGGCTCGTCAACGGGGGTGAAGATCAAGCAATTGATTGAAGAACGAAGACTCATGGCAATCAAAGACAATTAAATAGGGTTGCGGAGGGCTAGAAAAAGTTATAAAGATCGGGGTTTTGATCTGAACCCAGGCAGGTCAGCTTCTTCAAAAGGCAGATTCTTGCCAAAACACATCACTTTGAACAGTTCACCCATTTCTGCTTCTGATAATAATTTTTGAATAGCATTCGAATGGGGCATGAATTCAGCGCTGTTCGATGGATCCACTTTTTCCATCAGCAATGAACCGATGCCTGCATCTAATAAGTAGGCGGCTTGGCTTGTGTATCCCAGAAGCGATAGGCCTGAATTGATGCCAGTATTAGCGATGCTGGTCCAATCAACGTGAGCAGTTAAGTCGCAAAGCCCAGGATAAAAGAACGGATCTTGAATGGTGTGATGGGCGTAGTGACCCATGACGGTTCCTTGATTGCGCTGCTGGTGATAGTACTCATGCTCTGGGAAGCCGTAGTCAACCGTTAATAAAATGCCCATGTCTAAAATTTCAGAGATGCTGTTCATCCAAGCTTTGGCGTTTACGTTGATTTCGGTGGTGTAACCATTTTCGAATGATTGTTGGCGCAAACATTCTGGGAGCATTGCTTGAGGAACCTCTTTGCCCAAACAATGTCTGAGGCCGATGATATCTTCTGATGCATCTTCAGAAGACTCATTGGTCAAAGTCACATCTTTAAATACCCACTGCTGATTTTGGTAAGTGATCAATTCAATGGGCATCGCATCCAAAACTTCATTGGCTAGGATGATGCCTGTGAAGTTTTTTGGCAATTGATTGATCCAGTTGACCATGGGGAATGCTTTAGCAAGCCTGGATTGTTGGCGCTCAATCAAATCAGCGGATAAATCAAGAATGCTGTAACTATCAACTTCAATATCTTGGCTTTGTAGCTCTGTCAAAATCGATTCGGCCAAAGCGCCGGTACCCGCCCCAAATTCAAGGATTTTGACCGGTAGATTCAAGTTTTGAAAATATTCGATGATAGGCAGTAAGGTTTGAACAATGGTTGCGCCATATAAAGGGCTGATTTCAGGGGCTGTGGTGAAATCCCCCTTACTGCCAAGCTTGTTTTTGCCAGCGGCGTAATAGCCCAACCCTGGCGCATACAGGGCCATTTCCATATACTTGGCAAAAGAAATTTGCCCATTTTGAGCCTGAATTTCTCTCTGAATTAAACGAGTCAGCGTTTGACTATGAGACGCTTCTTCGATACTAGGGTTAATATCCATACCTCGCGAGTCTACAACTCTTATAAGTGATGCTGCAAAAATTATGAAAAACTCAAAAATTGCCTTAGTAACCGGAGCCGCAAAGCGCGTTGGTCGCGCGATTGCGCTTGGCCTGGCGAAAGATGGCTGGGATGTTGCAATTCACTATGGCAACTCCAAAGAGGCTGCTGAGCAGACTGTCAAAGATATCTTGGCAACTGGGCAGCGCGGTGTTGCTTTGCAAGCAGACTTATCAGATGAATCTCAAGCCAGTCAGCTAATCAATCGATGCTGTGAAGCTCTAGGTTTGCCTACTTGTTTGGTGAACAACGCTTCTTTGTTCCAATACGATGTGGCATCTAGTTTTAGCTATGCTTCTTTAGATCGTCACATGCTCACGAATGTTGCTGCTCCACTGATCTTGTCGCGAGATCTCTATGGTGAGCACGCAAAGCTAAGAGCTGCTGATGCTCGCGGCCCAAGTGGGGTGGTGATCAATTTGCTTGATCAGAAATTAGAAAATTTGAACCCAGACTTTTTGTCTTACACCTTATCAAAGGCTGCTCTGAACTCAGCAACTAATTTATTAGCACAATCTTTTGCGCCAAATTTACGCGTTGTAGGGTTGGCGCCTGGCATCACGATGGTGTCTGGCGATCAGTCTGAGGATGGCTTTGCCAAAGCCCACAGCATGACTCCTTTGGAACAATCATCAACACCTGATGATATTGCTGATGCAGTGATTTATTTGGCCAAGGCAAAAGCCATAACTGGAACAACTTTGTATGTTGATGGTGGGCAGCATTTGCTTTCGACTAATCGTGACGTGATGTTTTTGACGGAGTAATTTATGCAAGCATTGTTATCTCACCCTCGCCTGATGGATTGCCGAAGATTGTTTTTGAGCAATTACGAGGTTTATATCAATATTGGAGTTCATGACTTTGAAAAGCGCGGAGAGCAACGCGTTTTAATCAATGTTGATTTATTTGTACCCTTGGTTGAAAACACCCCATCCAAAGACAGTCTTGATGAAGTGGTTGACTATGACTTCATGCGTCAAAGCATTTTAGAAAGAGTTTCTAAGGGCCACATACATCTTCAAGAGACTCTGTGTGATGATGTGGCAAAAATCATGTTAGCCCATCCAAATGTCAGAGCCGTTAAAGTTTCTACTGCAAAGCCAGATGTATATCCTGATTGCGAAGCAGTTGGTGTTGAGATTTTCCTGATCAAAGAATGAAAGACCCACGCAAAATAGCCTATGAAGAAAACAAGCTAGACAAAAAGCTTTGCCGTCTAGCTGGGCAGGCCATCGTTGATTACAACATGATCGAGGATGGTGACAAAGTCATGGTTTGTATGTCTGGAGGCAAGGACAGCTATGCCATGCTCGATATTTTGATGAAATTGAAAGAGCGCGCACCAATTAATTTTGATTTGGTGGCGGTCAATCTTGATCAAAACCAACCAGGCTTTCCAAAAGAAACCTTGCCTAATTATTTTAAAAAATTAGGTGTTCAGTACCACATTGAAGATCAAGATACCTATGGCATTGTGAAGCGCGTGATTCCTGAGGGAAAAACAACTTGCGGCCTTTGTTCTCGTTTAAGGCGTGGCATTTTGTACAGGGTGGCTGGTGAGCTTGGGGCTACCAAGATTGCGCTGGGTCATCACCGCGATGACATTATTGAAACATTACTGATGAATATGTTCCATGGCGGTAAGTTAAAAGGCATGCCACCGAAATTAAAGTCAGATGATGGCAAGCACATTGTGATCAGGCCTTTGGCTTATGTGCCCGAAAGTTATCTTGAAAGATATGCTGCGCAGATGGAGTTTCCAATCATTCCATGTAATTTGTGTGGCAGCCAAGAGAATCTTCAGCGCAACGCCATGAAAGCCTTGATCAAGGAGTGGGAAAAGAAATACCCAGGCCGTGTAGAAAGTTTATTCAGCTCTATTCAGAATGTGGTGCCTTCGCATTTGATGGATGCCACACAATTTGATTTTAAAGATTTAAGTCAGGATGAGGCTTTTAGCGATTCGGCAGAGCAGAACGCTTGGCAGCCAATACAGCTGACTCTTTGATCAGTTCCTGAACATCTAGAGCCCAAGTCTCAACTCGTCCGCTCGCATATTTTCTTTGTTCATCATTCATGATCTGAGTGATGAATGCACTTAACTGAATGCCAAGCGCAGCTCTTTTTTTGCCAAAGTCTTGCTGTTCTTTGCTTGTGCCGTATTCAAAGTTTTTAATGTAAATCGTTAGCAACTCTTCAGCTTGTTGCTGATTCAATTTATTTTGATTGATTGATTGAACAATCTTGATCAAATCATTTTGACGACGCAAACGCTCTTGATAAACCATGTTCATATCAAGTGGGTTATTTTTAATGTGCTGCCTAATTTTTTCTTCTTGTTCTTTATTGATACTTCCAAAAAGCCACTCGACGCGATCGATGACTTTGTCTGCTCTGACTGTGTTTTGTTTTTCTATACTTGATGGTAGCCATTCTTTAACGAATTTCTCATTTCCCTTTTGCATTCTTTTTTGCATTGTTTCTATTTGATTACTTTGCAAGGTAACAAAGAGTTTTGCAGCGTCGGGAGTAGTTTTCGTGGCAATTTTGTAAATGAATTTTTTGAGGTCATCAGTAAATTGGCTGACTTCATCCGTGGATAGTGGGCGATTGAGTTGACGGCGCAGCTGCTCTAAGGTTTTTGATACATCTGTGAGTTGCTCTGTGCGATGCCACCAGAATTGTTGCTCTAAAAGCTCGCGGGTTAGAACTTCTTGTTCGGCTGTTAAGCCAATGTGATCATCTATCCACCATTGAACCAGCATGTCACCCTGGTTATAGACAAACCTCACTGTGCTGCAGGCAGTGATCAGTAAAAAAAGGCAGCAAATGGCCATTATTTTGATTGTTTGGAGAGGTTTGGATAAGCTCATATAATTATTATTAATGAATATCGTCATATTAGCTGCTGGACAGGGAAAGCGCATGCGGTCAAGGCTGCCCAAGGTCCTCCATCCAATCGCCGGCCGGCCCATGTTGGAGCATGTACTAACCAGTGCCAAAGCCTTGGAGGGTGATCATGTGACCATTTTGGTTCTGGGTCATGGCGGTGAGTTTGTTCAAGAATTCCTCTCAAAAACAGCTTTTCAAGCCAAAACAGCCCTTCAGTCAGAGCAAAAAGGCACAGGCCATGCTGTTTTACAGGCCTGCGATCAATTGTCTGATGATCCGGTGACATTGATTCTTTATGGTGATGTGCCCTTGATCCAAACAAAGACTCTTCAACAGTTGGCTCAGTTGGCGGAGTCCGGCGGTCTTAGTTTGTTGACTCAAAACATGGCAAATCCAACGGGCTATGGTCGAATTTTACGTAATCAAGATGGCGACGTATCTGGCATTGTTGAAGAAAAGGATGCTAGCGCAGAGATTCGTCAAATCACTGAAATTAACACTGGCTTCATGGCCTTGCCAACTCAGAAGTTAAAGCATTGGTTAAA
>JAGVCB010000001.1 GCA_020059445.1 Polynucleobacter sp.
CACGATGAGCATGATTCCTACAAAAACAGGCGCTGCGGCAGCGGTTGGTTTGGTGTTGCCAGAGTTGCAAGGTAAGTTTGATGGTTTCGCGATGCGTGTACCAACGATCAACGTGTCGGTGGTTGATTTGACATTCACACCAAGCAAAGCCACCTCAGTGGAAGAAGTGAATGAGCTCATCAAGAAAGCCAGCGAGAATGGCCCATTAAAAGGTATCTTGGGTTACAACACCTTGCCTTTGGTTTCTATTGATTTCAATCATGACCCACGCCCAAGTATTTTTGACAGTACTCAAACGCGTGTGTCTAAAGATGGCAAATTGGTCAAGGTATTATCTTGGTATGACAACGAATGGGGATATAGCTGTCAGATGTTGAGGGTGACCAAGGCACTGATGGCTGCGAAGTAAGCGTTTGATTTTTTGCTTTGCAAATTGAAACGCTCTTTTTCAAGGGCGTTTTTTATTACTGTGAAATCAGTTGAATATAAGCTTCGTAACTGAAACTTCTGTTTCTGCTTCGGCCACTCATTTCCTTGATGATGCCTAATTTGCTCAATAGCTTTGCGGCAGCGTTTGCTGTTGGAAATGATACGCCCAGCTCTGTCTTTATGCGTTCTATAGTGAATCTTGGCATGACTGGAAGTATTTCAAATAATCGAATACAACTTGAATTTACTTCATCTGAATGGAGTAGTATTTTTTTATCGCTGGCGATTTGTTCTGCTATATCGATGATATTTTCTTTTGCTTTGTTTGCCGCGACTGCAACACCTTCTAAAAAGAAATCAATCCATGCTTCCCAGTTGCCATCTGATCGCACCCCATTGAGTAATCTGTAATATTCAGATTGATACTCTTTCAAGTGAGCACTTAAATAGAGTAGCGGTTCTGATAAAAGGCCATAGTGTTCCATTAAGGCTGCGATTAGCAAACGACCAATACGCCCATTACCATCCAAGAATGGATGAATGGTTTCAAATTGAGCGTGAATCAATGCAATTTTTACCAAAGGCGGCAAATTTTCATCCCTACTGTGAATAAATTTTTCCAATTCACCAACTAGTTCAGTAATTTTTTCTGGTGGCGGTGGAACAAAAACCGCATTTCTTGGTTTGTTCCCACCAATCCAGTTTTGTGACTTTCTTAACTCTCCAGGTTGTTTGCCCGCACCTCGCACTCCATTCAATAGCAATTGATGTGCGTTACAAAGCAAGCGAACGCTAATGGGTAAGCCATTCTCGCTTTTCAAGTTCTCACGAACATACTTGAAAGCTTTCATGTAATTGGTAACTTCTTCAATGTCCTCGTTATTGCTAATGTCCAAGCCAGCTTCTTCATTAAATAAATCCGTAAGAGTGGCTTGAGTACCCTCAATCAAAGACGTTAAAAGGGCTTCTTTTCTGATTGCGCCGTAAAGCAACCAATCGATTGATGGGGCAAGTGCGGTTACCCCTGATAATTGAGCAAGAGAGTGTTCGGCCAGCAAGTTTTGTTTTACATAGCAACCCTCATCCACTGGTGGGTTTTGTGGGGGTAGAGATTCAGGAACAAATGATTGAACTAATTCGCCTAGGGTTGTTGTTTCTACAAAGTGACCGCTAACTCTAGCCATATTAAAGCTTTCTTTAATAAATATTTTCTTATTAAAGTATACTTTAATAAGATGTTGTGTTGTTAAAGTGAATTAATAAAATATATAAATCATGGACTTAGCTTATAAATACTTTGCTAAATCAATGAAATTTGAATAAAAATGATTGGTTTACTTATGAAAAGTATAATAATTTACAAAGAAAGAGCGAAGTAAACAATCAAGTTAGGGGGCTTACGTTGGAAGAATATTTAAAAGATCCAGGTGATATCAATCAATCAGAGGAAACGGCCAATCAAACTGCTTGGCGGGTGCTGTATCAAGAATATGTATCAAAATGCAATGAAATAACGGAAAGTAAGGGCTTGCCCCTGGAAGAGTGGAGAACCTTTTAAAAAGTGCTTGGTCTTAGAGCAAATCTTTCTATCAAAGGGGCTCTAGACGGCCAAAAAATGGTCATAAATCCAAAAAGCAAGCGTCATAGTTCCAAAGCTTTTAAGCTAAGCCTTAACTCTTAAATTATTTAGGGATAAGTGCTTCTCATAGCGGTAAAATCAACTTTCTACAAGACACGGCTCACTATGCAAATGTACTCAAACATCAGAAATACATCAGGCCTTACTTTTACACTGGGTAAGTGGGTGGTATTGGCTTGCGCCTTAGTTGGTTTAACTGCTTGTAAAAGTATGACAACCTTCTCTGAGGATTCCAAAAGTAAATTAGGTAAGGTTTTGAAGCCATATCGTCCAGACATGGTTCAAGGCAACTTTATTTCTAAAGAGCAATTAGAAAGACTCAAGCTTGGTATGGACCGAGAGGAAGTCAAAGTTGTTTTAGGTACGCCATTGATCACCAGTGTGATGCACCCAAATCGTTGGGATTATGTGTTTGCATTTAAACGCGGTGATACTCAATTGGTCGAGCAGCGTCAGGTGACATTGATGTTTGAAAAAGATTTATTGAAAAAAATAACTGCTGACGATTTGCCGACTGAATATGAATTGATTGCTGAGATTGATGGCATTAAGGCTTCACGTCGACCACAACGCAAAGCTGTTACTCAAGATTTGGAAAGTCAGCATCCTGCTCCGACAGTGCAAACGATTCCAAACCCAACGCAAGGCATTGGAATCCCACCAGGCGAAACCAGAAATTAATCAAAGATAAATTAAAGTATTTAAAAGAAAAAAATAAGAGTCAGCAAAGCAAAGAGCTGATAAAAATAAATAACAGTAGAGATATAAAAATGACAACTTTGAAATTTGCCATTGCAGGCGCATCG
>JAGVCB010000198.1 GCA_020059445.1 Polynucleobacter sp.
AGAGAGTACCTCCTCCTTGGCCTAGACTAAGGCCCTCCCCTGCCAACCTTCGACACCCATGAGAAATTCTTGGGACTGCAGACCATCACAGCTGGCTCAGCATTACCGATGAAGTACTCAATCTCTGCGGCTTGATAAGCAGTGTTCAATGGCAAATACACCAAACCTGCTTTGAGCGTTGCCAAATATAAAAAGAGTGCTTCAGGAGATTTCTCAACCTGAACTGCAACTCTCGAGCCCTGAGGTAAGCGCAGGCTTGCCAAAAGGTTGGCCATTTTTGATGTGGCCTTTTCTAAATCATCCCAGCTATAAAACAAACCATCATGCGTTTCAATCGCGCATGATGGTTTATCTTTTGGAAAGCCGGATTCTAGTAACGCATATAAATTCATCTGAATCTCAACTTAAATTGTTTGAAGCCAATTACATTTTGGCGCCAGAGGCTTTCACAACTTGGTTCCAACGCTTGATTTCAGAATTAACAAACTTCCCAAATGCATCACCAGTCAAAGTAGGAACTTCTGAGCCGTTGTTGAGCCAAATTGTTTTTAGCTCAGGCGTGCTCATCGCTCTTGTTACCTCAGCAGTCATCTTATCGATGATTGGCTGTGGCGTACCTTTTGGTGCCCATAAGGCGTACCAGCTACTGACTTCATAACCAGGTAAACCTGCTTCTATTGCTGTCGGCACGTTCGGGAAAGCAGGGTTGCGCTTGCTTGAAGCAACTGCAATCGCCTTGATCTTGCCGCTTCTGATGTGCTGAGCAGATGAACCCAAACCATCAAACATAAGATCCACTTGACCAGCCATCAAATCTACCAAAGCTGGACCTGCGCCACGGTATGGAATATGCGTGATAAATGTCTTGCTCATCTCTTTGAACTGCTCACCAGCCAAATGGTGTGATGTGCCATTACCAGCACTGCTGAAGTTCAACTTACCAGGATTCTTTTTGGCGTAATCAATCAAACCTTTTAAATCATTCACTGGTAATTTTGGGCTGGCCACGATGATTTGTGGAGGAGCGGCAACCAAGGCAACTGGTATAAAGCTCTTTTCAATATCATAGTCTAGCTTTGGATACATGGATGGTGCGATTGCGTGGTGAACTGCGCCCATGAAGAATGTATAGCCATCTGGAGCAGCTTTAGAAGCAACAGCAGCGCCCAAAGTACCACCAGCACCAGCTCTGTAATCCAAAATGAACTGCTTGTTCGTTAGCTTATTCATCATGGTTGTCAAAGGACGCGCAAAGGCATCTGTACCACCACCTGCTGGGAATGGAACAACGATCGTGACTGGCTTACTAGGCCATTTTGGATCAGCCATCACAGCTGTTGAGCTCATTGATAAGCTCACTGCAGCAACGGCTGCTACTGCACCTACTACTGAGGTCAATCGACCAACTACATTTACTGATTTTTTCATTTTTGTCTCCTCGTACTCTAATTAAACTATCTAAACTTAAAACTATTGCTACTGCTCAAATCAAACTAAAACTTATATCAATTGCGAAACCGCTCTTGAGTAAATTACTTCACCATTCACAAAACGCTCATGGTTATCCTCAACCTTATCCAAGTCATAAAGGTAATTCACCATCAAACCCGCTGACTGCTTAATCCCTTTTTTAGATAAGTCTCCAGACCAATTGATTCGGTGCAATTTTGCGCCATTGCCAAGATGAAACTTGGCCACAGAATTACCACCTCTTCGTGGTGAGTAATATAGCAAGTAAATGGCGCACAAAGTCATCAAAGCCTCTTTTTCCTTTAAGGAAGAAAGATCGGGATGCCAACCATTGTGTAAGCGATCATTCCAAGATTTGTCTTTTAAATTAAAGGCTTTAATGGACTCTTGGTACTTTTCAAGGACAGCAGGCTTCAAATGATCTAGGGGTAAATCCGCATGCGATCCCAACCATTCCATCAAACCAGGAATTGGCGATAGGGTGCAAAAAGTCTTCAGCGAAGGAAATTCTTTCTTCAAACTCTCAGCCACTCGCTTAATCAAGAAGTTCCCCATAGAAACCCCACGCAAGCCAGGCTGACAGTTACTGATTGAATAAAAAATGGCACATTTATATTGATTACTCTCCAAAGCTGGAGATTTCTTATCCACCAATGGACCAATCGATTCTGGAATATCTGGCAAAAGTGCCACTTCGACAAAGATCAATGGCTCATCCGGTAACTGAGGATGAAAGAAAGAAAAGCAACGACGATCTGGTTGCAAGCGTCGACGCAAATCATCCCAACCATCGATTTCATGAACAGCTTCATGTTGAATGATTTTTTCTAGGATATGCGCAGGCGACTTCCAATCAACTTGGTGCATTTTCAGAAAGCCTGGATTAAACCAAGAATTCAACAAATGTTGCATGTCAGCATCAACGGCTTTTAGCTCGGGCTTCTTAGGCAAGAGTTTGAGCACTTGATGACGCATGTTGATGATCGTGTGCGTGCCACCTGGAGCCCGATTTAAGCGGCGCAAGAGTTCTTGTCTTGGAGACTCAGATACTTTCATGAGCCAAACAAAGTTATCGGCGCTTGAATCTTTTGCATACAGCTCAGCCGCACTTAGAACATCAGCAGCACTTGGATTTAATTTTTCTGCCAAATGCACAAAATATTCAGACCTTTGTTCATCATCAAGCGTTTTAAAATTCTCGATCAAATCACTGGCCATACTCGCAGCGTTTGATTCGCCGCGTTCAGATAATAATTTTTTGGTGGCACTGATGGTTTTAGTCATGTGCCTAGCTTTGAGCATCTTGTCCAAAATCATGCTGACAACCTCTGCTCAGACTTTAAAAGCCTCAATGCCTCACGTTGATTTTGGATATGATCTTTCATCAAGATCTCAGCCTTACTAGCATCTCTTGCTTTCAGAGCCTCGAATATAGACAAATGCTCTTTGCAAGATTCTTCAATCCTACCCCGATGATGCAAGCTGCGATGACGAGAGAGATTTAAGATTCTTCGCAAATCATGAACCATTTGAGTCAACCACTCATTACCAGCCAAATGTTGAATCGCTACGTGTATTTCTCTGTTTGTTGCATAGTAGCGATCAATGTCTCTCTTATCGGCATACCCTTTTAGTTTTTTATGTAGCGTATCCAAATCCTCTAAATCTTGCTCACTTGCTTTAGATGTTGCTTCGAATGCACATCGTCCCTCAAGCATCGCCATCAAAGGAAAGATTTCATCTAAATCTTTTTCAGTCAATTCGGTGACATAGCAGCCACGGCGAGGCTCTATTCTTAGCAAGCCTTCTGATGCCAGAATTCGCATCGCCTCTCTGAAAGGAGTTCTAGAGACCCCTAATTGCTCTGCCAGCTTTTGCTCATCGATCCAAGTCCCTGGAGACAAAAAACCTACCGCGATCATCGAACGCAATCGCTCGCTGACTTCAATATAAAGGGCTGTTTTGACGACTTTTAATGACATGTATTCAATATATTTTGTATACATTATTGAATACATCGGTAAATACCCTTGTAAAGGGAAATCACCTAGGGATGGTGGTGAGTATTAAATACCCACCAACCCTGATACCAAACTTTATTGGGTCTTGCGGCTCAACAAATAAATACCAAAAATAATCATTGGTAAAGACAACCACTGACCCATCGATAGTCCCAAACTCAGAAGACCTAAGAAGCTATCTGGTTCGCGGGCAAATTCTGCTAAAAATCTAAAGAGGCCGTAACCAAAAAGAAATAAGCCGGATACTTTACCAACGCCTCGTGCCTTGCTTGCGTACCACCAAAGCACGGCTCCCAAAATAATGCCTTCACCCATGAATTGATATAACTGCGATGGATGTCTTGCCAACATGTCCCCAGCCTGCGGGAAAATCATGGCCCACGATACATCAGTAGGCCTACCCCACAATTCACCATTGATGAAATTACCCAAACGTCCAAATGCAAGTCCAAATGGGATCAAGGGCGCAATCAAATCTGTTACCTCAAAAAATGTCTGCTTATTTCTCTTTGCAGCCCATAGCATCGCAACCAGCACACCCAAGAAACCGCCATGGAATGACATACCGCCCTCCCATACTTTGAGTGCGTCCAATGGATGACTTAAATAATGAGTCGGCATGTAAAAAATCACATAACCCAAACGTCCACCGACAATCACACCGAGCACACCTGCGAACAAAAGATCTTCAATGTATTTGTAATTGAGATGCTGATAGTGGGCTTGCTTGGTGCGCAACTTACCCAACAAGAGAAATTGAGCAAATGCCATCAAATACATCAAACCATACCAATGAACGGCAATAGGTCCGATGCTGATAGCGATGGGATCGAACTGGGGATGCATCAAAGCCATGTGAATTTTCTTAAAGTGTCAGAAGTTAAGTGATTGAAGGTATTAGCTGAGTATGGTTATTGACCTGTTTGATCAAAGTTATGCAGTTCATGACCTTGATCTCGATAGGCCTTGTAACGTTCGCGACCGGCTTGACGATCTGCCTCATCGGTGGAAACAATTTCAACAATGCGTGGAAATCTTGCAGCAAGATCTTCCACTGAAACAGGCAAATTTTGACCCACATGGATCAAGACATCGCCATGCGGCAAATGATCCAATTCAGGAGATTCGAAACTCTCAAGAAACACAATCGGTGTTTCATTGGCAACATCATCTTTACCCCAAGCATGCGGCAAAAATTCTATGGCACTGAAAGACCAAAGCTGCTGATCAAGTTCTTTCAAAAAAGAAGAAGACCCCACCACCACAATATTTCTCATGGGTAAGTCTTCATGCTTGCTTGCCATGATCTTGCGGATCAAGCGACAACTGTACAAAGGCTTGTTGTTAACTTGACTGTGGAAATCGATTCTGGCCATGACTTATTTGGTCAAAAGATAGTTCACCAACAAAGGCACAGGACGACCTGTAGAACCCTTGGCCGCACCACTCTTCCATGCTGTGCCAGCGATGTCCAAATGAGCCCATGAGTATTTCTCGGTATATCTCGCCAAGAAACAAGCTGCTGTAACGCTGCCCGCTGGACGTCCACCAATATTCGCCATATCTGCAAAATTAGATTTAAGTTGTTCTTGGTAGGCGCTATCCAGAGGCATTCTCCAAACAGTGTCTTGTGATGTGCGACCAGCACTGAGCAAACTCTCGGCCAAGGCATCATCGTCTGAGAACAGACCTGAATGAACCGCACCCAGCGCAATCACACAAGCACCCGTTAATGTTGCAATATCAATCACCGCTGCAGGTTTGAATCTTTCAACATAGGTCAATGCATCACACAAAATAAGGCGACCTTCTGCATCAGTATTTAAGATCTCAATGGTTTGGCCAGACATGCTAGTGACAATGTCACCTGGACGAGTGGCTTGACCTGAGGGCATGTTTTCACATGTTGGAATAACGCCGATCACATTCTTTTTTAGCTTTAGTTCAGCAACTGCGCGCATCGTACCAATCACTGAGGCAGCGCCACACATGTCATATTTCATTTCATCCATGCCTTCTCCAGGCTTCAATGAAATACCACCCGTATCAAATGTGATGCCCTTACCAACCAACACCACCGGCGCATCAGTGGCGCGACCACCTTGATGACGAATCACAATGAACTGCGGAGGTGTTACTGCACCTTGAGTGACCGCCAAAAATGCGCCCATTTTCAAAGCTTCAATTTCTTTGCGCCCCAAAACCTCAATCTTCAAGCCAAGATCTTTACCTAATTTTTTAGCACTTGTGGCCAGGTAGCTTGGATTACAAATATTAGGCGGTAAGTTACCAAGGTCTTTGGCTAGATCCATACCATTAGCAATCGCGCGACCTTCGGCAACCGCTTCAGTCACAGCTTTATTATTTTTGGCATCACTGGCAATGATTAATTTCTTCAACGTTGGAGACTTCTCAACGGGCTTGGTTTTAAATTGAGGATGGCGCGCGCCAAATTTATAGACCTGCTCGCGAGCCAATTGAACCAAGAGACGTACTTGAGTCAGACCATCTTTGGCTGAAAAATCATCGAACACCCAAACAGCATCCTTGGCTGTGGTGGCAAGCAAAGACTTTAAGCCCGCAGAAATCCACTTAGAACAAGTGTTACCAACCTGCTTTGACTTGACTTTTTGCTCTTCACCAGAACAAATCAACAACAATCTATCAGCTTTAAGACCTAATTTAGCCCATGCATCTGTGGCATTGAGCAAAAGAGTGCTTCCAGATGTTATATCCAGATCTTTGTTCTCAATAGCCCTTGCAATCGCCCCATGAGTCGCTGCATTTAAAGCCGCTAGGCCACCAGATAACTTCTTGGTATTCTTGATGCCACTGGCAGGAAAGACCCATACCAAGCAAGCAGTGACAGCAGACATTTGAGCCTTTATGCCTAAAGAGCCCTCTTCAAATACTTTCGTGCTACATTCCATGTGGATTTCCTTTGCTTTACCTTTGCTCACGGGTAGTTTCTAATAACAACCATTATCGCCCAGCTTCGCTTTTCATGATCTTTAAAAGAGCCCTTCGACAAGAACTCAATTTCACCACAGGTGTGGTGTTCATGGTTTTGGTCACGCTGGTTGTGACCAATTTAATGATCAGGGTTTTAGGAAATGCCGCCAGCGGTACTGCTAATCCAAAGGATGCCCTGGTTTTAATTGGTCTTGGTATGATCAATTACCTGCCAATTCTATTAACTGCTTCGGTTTTTGTGGCTGTCTTGATGGTCTTGACTCGTTGGTACAAAGACTCAGAAATGGTCATTTGGCAATCTGCCGGCCTCAGTTTGTTGAAGATTCTGCGCCCCATTTTAAAGTTCACAGCACCTATTGCTGTGGCGGTTGCTGTTTTATCAATTTTTGCTTCACCTTGGGCCAGCGAAAAATCAGCCACCATCAAACAGCGCTTTCAGCAGCGTGATGACATTTCGATGTTGGCGCCCGGCCAATTCCGAGAATCCTCTGGCAACAATCGTGTATTTTTTGTCGAAAGCATGAATCCAGAAACAGATGTGATCAAAAATGTTTTTGTGACTGACTTCGGTAAAGAGCGCCAATTGGTGGCTGTGGCCAAAGAGGGCTTTATTCAAAATCTGCAGACCGGTGAAAAGCAACTGATCCTAGAAACTGGTAGGCGCTACGAAGGAACACCTGGCAATACTGATTTTAGAATCACTGAATTTGATAAATACACCGTCAAGCTTGAAGACAAAGTGGTCGACCCCATCATTAATGGCCCAAGAACTTTGCCTGCCTGGGTATTGATTCAGGATCTTAACAAAGCACACCTTGGTGAAATTCTTTGGCGCATCGGCTTACCTTTGATGGTCTTTGTGTTTGCCATCATTGCCATTCCACTCTCATACATGGATCCGCGCAGAGGCCGATACACCGCCCTGATCATGGCTGTCCTACTTTACTTCACTTACTCTAATTTGCTGAAACTAATGCAAGCATGGGTCACCACGGGCAAGCTTTCATTCTCCATTGGCTGGTGGTTGCTTCACGTGGTGATTGCGTTGATTGGTCTCACTTTGATCATTTATCGCCAAAATAGATCAATCACATTACTTGGTCGCTATAAAAAATGGATGCTCCGTAAGAGCTCCCCTAAACAGAATAGGGTGCCATAGGCATGTGGCATAGACTCTTCCCATTCGTTTACGAACGTTATTTGGCAAAACAAATTTATTTGGCTTTTGTTTTTATTTTATTTGCCTTGATTTCATTGTTCATTTTTTTTGATTTCATTGCTGAAATGGGTGATACCACCAACACCTACACAGTATTGCTCGCATTCATCACAGTTCTTCTCAGGGTTCCAAGTCGCTTGGTTGAAATCATGCCGATTGCAGGATTGATTGCTGGCATCTATGTCATGGCCAATATGGCTGCCCAATCTGAATACACCATCTTGCGCATTGCGGGTCTTGATACAAAAAAGGCTTTAGTCACTTTGATGAAAGTCGCCGCCCCCATTGCTTTCTTGATTTTATTGATGAGCGAAGTGCTGGGCCCTTTGAGTGAAGGTGTCTCTAAAAATGTACGGCTGAGCGCCCTTAATCAAGGCAAAGAAGTTTTAGAGTTCCGCTCAGGCGCGTGGATCAAAGATAAATTAAGAGGCGATGACGGTAAAGGCCAAGTTCAAAAAGGCATTCGCTACATCAACGTAGGTTCTTTGGAAACCAATGAAATCATTCGTGGCTTTCGAATGTATGAGTTTGACGGCGAATACCGCCTGCTATTGAGTCGCACTGCTGAAACAGTTCAGTTTGTTGGTAACGGTGTCTGGCGCTTAAATAAAGTCACTGAAACACGGTTCACTGAAATACCGGCAGCCAATCGCCTAGACCCAAGTTTTTCAACCAAGATCAAAAAGGCTGATTCATTGGATATTGAAACGGAAGTCAGCCCTGCACTATTGGGTGCTTTACTGATCAAGCCTGATCGCTTATCCATCATCAATTTATTCAGTTACATCAGCCACCTTCAAGAAAACAAGCAAGACTATCAGCGTTACGCAATTTCTTTCTGGAAAAAAGTGATTTATCCATTCACGATCTTGGTGATGTTGGCCTTGGCCTTGCCCTTTGCCTACTTACAGACAAGATCTGGTGGTATTGGTTTTAAAGTCTTCGGCGGCATCATGCTGGGCATCAGCTTCCAGCTCTTTAATAGTTTGTTCTCACATGCGGGCCTACTTGGAGCCTGGCCACCATTTTTGAGTGCCGTTATTCCGGCTCTCATTTACTTCCTGTTGGCCATTGCAGGTATTCGATGGGTGTCAAAGGTTTAAAAGACCTACTGCTTCACTCAAAGCTTAAAAAAATTACCCAAAAAGAGCCCCAAAAGAGCTCAAAAATGAGCAACAACAATATTCTTTAAAAGAATATAGAATGCATTTAATATACGATTAAACGCATATAAGGGTGATCAGCCATGAACCTACATCAATTTAAGTTTGTTAGAGAGGCCGTTCGCCAAAACTTCAATCTGACCGAAGCCGCCAAAACTCTGTTCACATCTCAGCCGGGTGTATCAAAGGCCATTCTGGAGCTTGAAGATGAATTAGGCGTAGATATTTTTCGCCGTCATGGCAAGAGAATCAGAAATCTGACTGAGCCAGGTAAGCGAATACTAACTTCCATCGAAAGAATACTGGTCGAAGTTGAGAGTTTGAAGAGGGTTGGCAAAGATTTTGCGGCCCAAGACCAGGGCAATTTTGTGATTGCCACCACCCATACCCAAGCAAGATATGCACTACCCAAGGTATTAACAGAATTCACCAAGCGCTTTCCTAAAGTCAGGGTCAGCATCCAACAGGGCAGTCCTCAACAAATTGCCGAGATGTTGTTGCACGATCAAGTTGATATCGCGATTGCTACCGAGGGAGTTTCAGATGTTGAAGGCCTACTAACTCTGCCAGGCTATCAATGGCAACACGTGATCGCGGTTCAATCCGAACACCCCTTGCTCTCTAAAAAAAACATCTCTCTCGAAGACTTGGTGGAATACCCCATCATTACTTATGACAAAGCATTCGCAGGACGTTCAAAAATAGACAAAGCTTTTGACAGCAAGCACTTAAAACCAAATGTGGTTTTAGAAGCGATTGATGCGGATGTGATCAAAACCTATGTTGAGACAGGCATGGGTATTGGCATCGTTGCCGGGGTTGCTTACGATGCAGATCGCGATAAAAATTTAAAGGCTGTTCCAGCAGGGCATCTGTTTGGTAACAATGTGACAAAAATTGCATTGAAGCAGAACGCTTACTTGCGCTCTTTTGTTTACACATTCATTGAATTATTTTCGCCAAGCTTAACGCGTAAATTAGTCGATCAAGCCATGTTAGGCGAAAGTGTTGATTACCAAATTTAAAAGCTTTTAAATCCAGAAGCCCTATGACCCTATGAAAGCTCGTAACGAGCTCCTGGGTATTGCGCAAGCACATCGACCAAATACGGCAAGATGGTATTTAAAGTATCTTTCAATACCCACGGTGGATTGATCACGCACAAACCACTGCCCAACATCCCAAAGCCTCGGTCATCAGGCTCTTGAACGGTGATTGAAACATTCAAGGTCTTTTCTGAAAGTGCCCGCATCGACTCCACCAATGGATGATGATCGCCACGAGTCAAGATGGGATACCAAACCACATACACACCTTCCGCAAATCGAGCCAAACCCTCCTCTAAGGCAGTGATGACTTTTTGATAATCACTTTTGATCTCATAAGGCGGATCCATGAAAATCACCCCACGTCTGGTTGGCGGCGGCAACAAAGCCTTGAGTGCGGCAAAACCATCACTCTTAAATACTTTGGTCTGACGGTCTCGCTCAAAATGTTTAGCCAACAAATCATGATCGCTTGGATGAAGTTCAAACAAGCGGATACGGTCTTCAACCCTGATTGTGCGACGAATGATTTCTGGTGAGCCGGGATAAAGAGTCCACTCACCTTTGTTATTGCAAACCTTTACTAAATCTAAATATTCTTGCAATACAGCTGGCAAATCATCGCGGTCCTGCAAACGAGCCACACCATTATGATATTCACCCTTAGTGTTGGCATACTCTGACTCAAGTGAATACATACCGGCCCCAGCATGAGTGTCAATCACCCAATAAGGCTTATCTTTTTGATTCATGTAGAGCAGAATTTGCTGAAGCACGCAGTGCTTTAAA
>JAGVCB010000178.1 GCA_020059445.1 Polynucleobacter sp.
CTGATTGAATAATGGGCATGTCTGTCTCTCTGTATTTTTATATTTAATTGGTCATCAATGCACTTCAAAAACTTAGAAAATTCTCATTAAATGTAAAGACTTCTGAATTTGAAATGCAAGCTATATCCTAGTCCGATTGGTCAATAAAACAAAGCTGTTTTTGACTTCAAAGACTCAGTTAAAACCCTAATAAAAGAGACGCTATCTGCCTTTTGACTAACAACAAGCAAACGCTGTTTTAGGTATGATGAAAGACACAAAAATAATGGAGACAAACATGAAAAAAGTGGTTGTTTTAGGCACAGGTACGATGGCTTTGGGCATTGCTGCAGGATTCATCAGCAGCGGTTGCGGCTTGATTCTTTTGGGCAGGAATATTGAGCGTGCAGAAGCGCTTATTTCTGAGATCATGGACCTGGCCAAAGGTTTGAGTTCAGGCTCGGCTGATATTTCACCAAATCAAATTCAAACTGGCACCATTGAAGGCTGGACGGACTGGTCAGATGTGGCATTGGTGCTAGAAACCGTGACAGAAAACTTGGCACTCAAACAAACCATCTTTGCATCATTGGATAAAAGAGTTCCGGCTCATATTCCAATCGGTAGCAATAGCTCAGGCTTTCCGATCAGTCAGATCAGTCACAGCTTAAAAACAGCCCAACGCATGTTCAATATGCACTACTTCATGCCTGCCCATATCGTGCCATTGGTTGAAGTTGTTCTGGGTAAAACATCTGATCCATTAATGGCAAAAAAAGTTTGCGGGTTCTTTGAGGAAACTGGCAAGAAACCAGTCTTGGTTAATAAAGACATTCCAGGTTTTTTAGCCAATCGTATTCAGCACGCTTTGATGCGTGAAGCACTTGCTATGGTCAATGATGGCATTGCAACGCCTGAGGATGTTGATACAGCGGTGCGTTACAGCTTTGGCTTTCGTTATGCAGCGGTTGGCCCTATGACACAAAAAGAGATTTCTGGATGGGAAGGCATGGCAATTGCTGCAAAAGAAATTTATCCAAGCTTATCTAACAATTCAGAAATATCACCTTGCTTGAACAAGATCTTGAAAGAAAGAAAATTCGGGATCAAATCAAAAGAAGGTTTTAGAACTTGGTCAGATGAAGAAGCTTCTGAGATGAAGCGCAAATATGAAAAACGCTTGAAGGCCGCTTTTGATGTTTTACAAATTGAACCAGATTAATTTGTTTCAGTAATTTGTAATGCAGCCAATTCTGCATCTGTGAAACCAGCCGCTTTTCTGGCAGCGTAATTGAATGGGCCTCTGAGTTTAGGTGCCTCATATTTTTCAACCAATTCCGCATAGGCCGCAATAGGATCCAAGCTTTGCTGATCACAGAGATAGTTGAACCAGCGATTACCGATTTCAACATGCCCTATCTCGTCATTCAGAATGATCTGAAGTAAAGCAACAGCATCATGATCATGGGCTTGTGAGAGCTTTTCTTGTATCGGCGGCAAGGCATCTAATCCACGGCTTTCCATGGTTCTTGGCACCAATGCCATTCTGGCCAAAATAGATTCGGTGGTTTTGCCGACCATTTCCCATAGGCTGTTGTGAGCAGGGAAGTCACCATACTTAAATCCACTTTTTTGAAGATGGCGATTCAGTAAATCAAAGTGGTAGGCCTCCTCTGCTGCCACTTTAAGCCAGTCTTCGTAATATTCTTTGGGCATATTGGCAAAACGCCACACGGCATCCAGAGCCAGATTGATGGCATTGAACTCAATGTGCGCCAAGGCATGAATCAACACCGAACGACCTTCCTCTGTCACCATTGAGCGGCGCTTGACTAATCCAGGATTGACCAAAATGGGAGTTTCAGGTCTACCAGGAATATCAAAGCCGACCTCAGTCAAAGCTTGATTGGCATTGATCGTAATCCCACCCTGCAGATATTGCTCGCGCAAAGCAATCACACCCGAGCCTTTTTCGGCAGGGTCGCAAAGGCTTAGTAATTGAAGGGCTTGGGAGCGAAGTTCAGGCATGGGTGAGATTTAAATAAATAGGATTCAATTATCCATGAATAGCCATCTAGGGATAAAATCATTTGTACTATAAAAATTAAAAAAGTGCGACTTTGACAACCTACTTAATGCTCTTAACTCAAGCACTATCCCTTCTTGGGTTCGCTTGCTATCCATCTGCTTTGACCATCATTCAGGCAGAGTGGAACTTGAGTAATTTTGAATCTGGTTTTTTAGCCAGCAGCTTTTTCCTTGGTTATGTTCTGGTAGTTCCCATCGCCACCACCCTCACTGATCGCATCGATACCCGTCAAGTTTATTTGGCTGGAGGTCTCACCGCTGGTTTAGGTTTACTGGGTGTGGGGTTTTTTGCAGACGGTTTTTACTCTGCCCTGTTCTTTCTCATGATTCATGGTGCAGGCCTATCCGCCATGTACATGCCAGGCTTAAAAATTATTTCTGATCGCGTCACCTCTGGTGAAATCACTCGTCACATTTCTTTTTACACGGCATTTTTTGGGCTTGGCACGGGTGCTTCTTATTATTTCTCAGGAGTTTTGATTCAAGAGTTTTCTTGGTCATTGGCGTTCATCTTGATTGCCATTGGTCCAATCTGCGCTGGCATCCTGGCTTGGTTTGGTACAAAAGCACTGCCCGGTGAAAAAGGTATTTTTGATATTCAGATGAAATTGAGTGATGCCTTCCCTCTAGCGCGGTGGAAAAAAGTATTGGCTCTGAAAGAAGCAGTTGGCTATATGTTGGGTTACAGCGCGCACACACTGGAGCTATTTGCGACGCGCGCTTGGTTGGTCGCATTCTTTACATACTGCGCATCGATTGCCGCACCAGAGCAACCATTTTTAATCAGCGCTACACTGATCGTGGCTTTCTTGAACATCATCAGCATACCGGCCTCAATCCTTGGTAATGAAATGGCTCTCAAAGTGGGCCGACATCGCTGGGTGTACTGGGTCATGATTGGCAGCGCTATCAGCGGTGTCTCTTTAGGCTTGTCAGTGGATTCTCACTGGACTGTGATTGTTGCTCTTGCTTTTATTCACTCCATGTTTGTTATGGCCGACTCAGCTACTTTGACTGCTGGCTTAGTGATCAGCGTTCCTCAAGAAATCAAAGGCACGGCGATGGGTTTGCATTCTCTGATGGGCTTTGGTGCAGGTTTAGTAGGTCCCGCCCTTTTTGGTGCAACCTTGGATATCAGTCGTTACATTGGGTATGGTGGTTGGGCAGCAGCCTATGCCTCAATTGCTATTTGGGGATTGTTGTTTATTTTTTATACTCAGTTTTCACTTTGGAAAAATAGAAGAGTTGCGTAATCATGAGAAAAACACATCCCAGCTTATTCGCTATTGGTAGTCAATTACGTCACAAGAAAACCGGTGGCTTTTATTTGGTGATTGGTTTAGCCAAGATTGAGGCCACCCTAGAGATGGCTTATATCTATGAATCAATGCAGACCCATGATTATTGGGTTCGACCTCAAGCAGAAATGGAAGATGGTCGTTTTGAATTAGTCAGTTGATGATTTTTTTAAAGAAGAAATCACAATACCCGCAACAATCAACATAAATGCCAAGCCGTGAAATAACTCAGGCGGCTCACCCAGCAAAGCAGCCGACATCAAGGCAGTGAACAGTGGTATCAAGTTAGCGAAGAAGGCAGCGATTGCAGGGCCTGCCGCTGTCACACCCAAACCCCAACAGCGGTACGCAATCAACGATGGTGCAATAGCCACAAAAATCAATACGGCAATCGTTGTCATTGTGAACTCAAACACCACAGCATCAGCAGCCCACTCAAAACCTAAAAAAGCGGTTGACCAAAATACGCCGAAAAGGACTTGTGCCAATAAAAACTCAGCCCAAGGCCATTGGCGCTCCGTGCTGTTACCTGGGCGACTCAACATCCAACTATAAAAGCCCCACAAAATCGTGGCCAAGAGAATGTACAAGTCACCAATCACCAACTGAATGTCTAAGATGCTGGATAAATCGCCACGGGTCAGAACAATGACGACCCCCAATAAAGAAATCAAGGCGCCCATCATTTGTTTGTATTTCACTGCTTGCTGAAAGAACAATGCACCAATGATGATCATCCACATCGGCATGCTGCCACCGATCAAGGTCACATTGATGGGCGTTGATGTTTCTAAAGAAAGATACAAAAGTGCGTTGTATGAGCCAACACCCAGCAAACCCAGCCAAAGAAAACGAATTTTGTTTTGCCAAATGGGACTGTCTGATTTAAGTAGCCTCCAACCGATGGGCAACAAAATAAGCGCTGCCAATGACCAGCGCAAGGTATTGAGCATGATGGGAGAGATTGCACCAACAGCCAAACGCCCCACAATGGCATTGCCTGCCCAAAGAATCGTGGGCAATACCAAGAAAAAGATAACGCGTGGCGTTAGTGGGTTCATTGATTGAATACCATTGGCAAAATAACTAAAGATGGCGATGCTAGCATGTCTGATCTGGCAGTTTGCTCAGTTTGCTCATTTTGCTGCTCTTCGGTATCCTCACCATATTAGAAGAAAGTCACCATGAATCAAGACGAACGCATCACCAACCTAGAGATCAAGCTGAGCTTTTCTGAAGACTTGCTAGAAGAGTTAAATCAAACTGTGTTCAAGCAACAGCAGCGCATTGAATTATTGGTCAAAGAAATACAAGCGCTTAAATTGCAGATGGCGAGCAATATGCCCTCAGATGGAAACAGTCCTGGAGACGAGAGACCACCCCACTATTGATCCAAGATCAATTTTTTTGAGCCAAGCCTTCCATGGCCAAAACATAGCCCTGAATCCCAAAGCCAACCACAATGCCTGCAGCCACTGGTGAGATGTAGGAATGATGTCTAAAGGCTTCACGCGCATGCACATTAGAGATGTGCACTTCGATCACAGGTAAACCACTCATTGCAGCAATGGCGTCATGCAAAGCCACTGAGGTGTGAGTGTAAGCACCAGGATTAAACACAATGCCCTGAACCGTGCCAGCTCGGTGAGCCAATCCAGCCTCTTGAATCTTATCGATCAACGGACCTTCGTGATTACTCTGTAAAAACTCAATGTCATAACCCAGGCGTTTCGCTGTGTCTTTGCAAAGCGTTTCCACATCCGCCAAAGTACTAGAACCGTACTTTTCTGGCTCACGTGTACCCAAGAGGTTCAAATTAGGACCGTTAAGAACAATGATTTTTTTCATGATGATTCAAGTATAGCGCTGATAAATTGCTTATTCCAAGCACTTCAGATGGATTTTTTAGATCTGACTTAAACCATCGAAGCCTATTTCCAACGCTCGCAGGTCACTTCGATGGTGCCTTGATGGCAGCTCAGCATCAAATGACCATCTTGGATGGTCGCCTGTATTTGCATGCTGCGTTCAGCCCAACGAGCCAACTCTTGAGAAATATCCGAGGGCACCCGGTAAACAGATAACTTATCCATGCGCGTGAGTTTGTTCTGGATACCCTTCCACCAAACTTCAGCGGCATGATGGTAGGCGTAGACCACGACCTTGTCTGATTTTGAGCAAGCGCGGCTCAAGGGCTTTTCCTCTGGCTGTCCTACCTCTACCCATAAACGGGTTTGCCCCGTGAAATCCTTGAGCCAAACATCCGGCTCATCAGGATCGGATAAGCCAGCCCCAAAGACCAACTGACCATCACCTTGGCAAAGATCATTCAATAGATGGGCATTAAACGACAAAGCCAATAAACGCATCATCATGCGCTCATCTGTTTCGCTGGGATGTCTTGCCAAAGTTAAGCTGTGGTCAGCGTAATAGGCGTGGTCAATATCAGCGACTGAGAGAGTGACTTTGAAGATGGTGGATTTAATGGCCATGAATGTTTCGGTTTTCTGTGCAATTTCACAGGAGTCTGCGAAAATGCCATTATGAAGCAATCAAATACCCCTGAAGAGTATTCGGCCTCCGAAAAGCCAAGTAAATCTGAAATAAAGCGTCGTTTAGAGGCCAGACAGTATCTTGCTGAAGAAATCAGTCAGATGCCTGACAAGTGGAAACTCATGCCGATCCCCGAACGCCTTCTAGATGCTCTCAAAGAAACCCCCAATGTGAGAAGCCACGGCGGCGTCAGACGCCATATTCAGTACTTGGGCAAAATCATGGGTGCCATGAGCGAAGAAGAAGTTGATGGCATCAAACAAGCCCTGATTGGCATCGTGGGTGCAAAAAAAGCCAGCAAGATGAAAATTTAATTTGTTGTCGTTGATTGGAGAGCTTTATGAAAATCACCAGTTCAAGTTTTCAAGATCAGTCAGTTATTCCGGGTCAGTATGCTTTTGCAATCAAAGATCCCAGTACGCACATCACCTTATCAAGCAATCAAAACCCTCACTTGGCTTGGTCAGACTTTCCTAAAGACACCCAATCATTTGCTTTGATTTGTCATGACCCTGATGTTCCAAGCAAAGGTGATGACGTCAATCAAGAAGGCAAAGTGGTCCCTGCAAGTTTGCCGCGCATTGATTTTTACCATTGGGTTTTAGTGAATATTCCAAATTCAGTTCAGAGCATTACTGCTGGCAGTCACAGCGATGGCATCACAGCCAAAGGTAAATCAGTTGAGCAAAGTCCCATAGGTACACCCGGCATCAATGACTACACTGCTTGGTTCAAAGGAGACGCTTCGATGGAAGGTCTTTACTTTGGTTACGATGGTCCCTGCCCTCCATGGAACGATGCCATCAAACATCACTACGTATTCACGGTATACGCACTCAATACCACCAGTGTTTCTTTGAAAGGTGCATTCACAGGTGCAGAAGCATTGGCTGCGATCAAACCGCACATCATTGCTCAAGCAAGCATCACAGGCATCTACAGCTTGAACCCAAGTGTGGCGATTTAACTAAAAATTATTCAGCCTCGGCCAATTCAGGTCGAGGCTGATTTTTTTCAGTTTGCATGGTGGCAAGAATGGCCACGCCACACAGCACCACCGCCATCCCGATGACTTGAATGATGGTGATTTGCTCACCCAAGAAAAACCACCCAAGGAATATCGTTGCGATGGGTCCCAACATGCCCGCTTGAGCAGTCAAACCTGATCCAATACGATTGACAGCGATCATCACCAAGAGCATTGGCATAAATGTACAAAACAAAGCATTGAAAAGACTCAACTGATAGACCTCAGGGACCTGCGTCCATAGATGAGTAGGGTTCAAGATCAATGCTTGGGCGGTACTAAAAAATGTTGATGAAGCACTGGCATAAGCAACCAAGCGAATACTGCCCACCCGCCCCACAATCTCGCCAGCAAAAATCAAATAGACGGCATAAGAGATGGCACTTAAAAATACCAACATGCCACCCCAAGCAATCAACGGGCCCATCGCTTGAAAATCATGTGAGAACACGATGATCACCCCTGCATAGGCAAGCAGCAAAGCCAACCATTGCTGTGTGTGAATTTTCTTTTTCAGAAAGAGCATTGAGATCAACAAGACAATTGTTGGGTTGAGGTAGAGAATGATTCTTTCTAATCCAACCGTGATGTATTGCAATCCCAAGAAATCGAGATAACTAGAAAGGTAATACCCCACAAAACCCAAAAAGATGATGCTCAAAATGTCACGTTTGGCCATGGGTGCTGGTTGATGACGGCGTGACGACCACCACACAGCGACCCAAAAAAATGGCAAAGAAAAAAGCATTCTCAAAGACAAGACGGTGGCTGAATCAACCCCATATTGATAGCAAAGTTTGACCACAATCGCTTTGGCCGAGAACAGAATAGACCCTAATCCAGCAATTAGCAGCGAACTAAGGAGAAAGGATCTTTGCATGCGGTTGGCTTTATAGAGGCTTTATAGGGCTTTATGAGAGTTTTTATCAGGGCTTGCTTGAGCAGGAACGACTAAATGACTAAACGACCAAAAATGTGCTTTGTGATCATTAATTGTCGTGAACAAAGGTCCCACAGTTTAAACGAGCAAGAAGTGCTTAAAAAGCCTAAAATACAGCCCGTGAACGCACCTTTCAATCCTTCCCTGATACCTAGCTCGCCAAGATTAGATTCTTACCCTAAATACTGGGCTGAATGTTTTGGTACTGCTCCCTTCTTGCCAATGAGTCGAGAAGAGATGGACAAGCTTGGCTGGGATAGCTGCGACATCATCATTGTGACCGGTGATGCTTATGTTGATCACCCAAGTTTTGGCATGGCCATCATTGGTCGCTTGCTTGAAGCACAAGGCTTTCGTGTCGGCATCATTTCTCAGCCGGACTGGCAATCAGCCGATCCGTTCAAGGCCTTGGGCCAACCTAATTTATTTTATGGCGTTGCTGCTGGCAACATGGATTCAATGATCAACCGCTACACGGCTGATCGCAAAGTGCGCAGTGATGATGCTTACACGGCCGGTGGCATGGGTGGCAAAAGACCTGATCGCTGTTCCTTGGTTTATGCCCAACGTTGTCGTGAAGCTTATGCTGATACCCCTATAGTGATGGGGGGTATTGAGGCCTCATTGCGCCGTATTGCCCACTATGACTACTGGCAAGACAAGGTACGCCGTTCTATTTTGATCGATGCCAAAGCCGATATCTTGCTTTATGGCAATGCTGAAAGAGCCGTGGTTGAAATTGCTCATCGCTTGGCCAAAGGCGAAAAGATCGGTGACATCAATGATATTCGTGGCACTGCTTTTGTCAGACGTCACCCTGCGCCAGGTTTCACAGAAATTGATTCAAGCACAGTGGATGTGCCAGGTGTGATTGATGCCCCAATCAATCCTTACTTAACTCCTGATGAGCAAGCCAAAGAACAAGGTACCAGCTGTAAAAAGACTGATGGCACTCTTGAACAAGAACCAGCCGTTCAAACCATCACAGTGGTACCAACCGCCAGAAAACGTTTAGAGCGTGACACGACTGTGATTCGTCTTCCAAGCTATGAAGCTGTGAAGCGTGATCCAGTGCTTTACGCACACGCCAGTCGCGTCCTTCATTTAGAAACCAATCCAGGCAATGCACGTGCCTTGGTGCAGCAACATGGTGAAGGCGCATCTGTCAGAGATGTTTGGTTGAATGCCCCTGCTGTACCACTGACCACCGAAGAGATGGATTCAGTATTTGATTTGCCGTATGCCAGAGCGCCACACCCATCATATGGTGATGCCAAGATTCCAGCATGGGACATGATTCGTTTCTCTGTGAACATCATGCGCGGCTGTTTTGGTGGCTGTACTTTCTGCTCTATCACTGAGCACGAAGGTCGAATCATTCAGAATCGCTCTTCTAATTCAATCATCAAAGAAATTGAAGATATTCGCGACAAGGTCCCAGGTTTCACAGGCATCATTTCTGACTTGGGCGGTCCTACCGCCAACATGTACCGCATCGCTTGTAAATCAAAAGAGATCGAAGCTCACTGCCGCAAACCGTCTTGCGTTTATCCAGATATTTGCCCGAACCTCAACACCGATCACACACCACTGATTCAGTTGTACCGTCGTGCGCGAGCTTTACCTGGCATTAAAAAGATTTTGATTGGTTCAGGCGTGCGTTATGACCTTGCGGTTAAAGCGCCTGCGTATATCAAAGAACTTGTGGCGCATCACGTGGGTGGCTACCTCAAGATTGCTCCTGAGCACACCGAGCAAGGTCCTTTATCAAAAATGATGAAGCCGGGCATGGGTGCTTACGACAAGTTCAAAGAGTTATTTGATAAATACTCTAAAGAAGCAGGTAAAGAACAGTATTTGATTCCTTACTTCATTGCAGCCCATCCAGGGACCAGTGATGAAGACATGATGCATTTGGCGATTTGGTTAAAGAAGAATGGTTTTAGAGCTGATCAAGTTCAAACCTTCTACCCTTCTCCAATGGCAACTGCCACAGCCATGTATCACACCAATAAAAATCCATTGCGCAAGGTCACGCGTGAAAGTGAAACAGTGGATATTGTTAGAGGCGAAAAGCGCCGTCGTTTACACAAAGCTTTTTTGCGTTACCACGATGCTAATAACTGGCCTCTACTAAGAGAAGCTTTAAAGAAAATGGGGCGCGCTGATTTGATCGGTAACGGTAAGCATCATTTGATACCCAACTATCAACCAAGCACTGATGGCAGTTATCAGAGCCCACGACGCAAGAACTCCTCAATGGGTCTGGCTGGTGGCAAGCCGTTTGGCAAACCTTCAGCTTCTGCTGCTGCTCACAACCCAAGAGATTTTTCTGTTCCTCAGAAACCTGGTCGTGGCAAGATCATGACACAACACACTGGTTTGCCGCCACGCGCAACAGGCGTTAAGACTGGCGCCAAAACCACAGGCAGCATGTCAGGCCGCCCAAGCTCAGCAAGAGGCTTAAGCACAGGCTCAAAACCTGGTGCAAGAGTGCCAATCAACAAAAAGAAGTGATTCTTTAGCCCTCTCAAGCTCCCTTAGTTCACTCAGGGGCAAAGAAGTTGTTGAACTTTCTGATGGTCAATGCCAAAAACTTTGATGCGTTTTGAACGACTGGCATCCCCCGATAGCAATTCAATATCAGTGCGCTTAACTTGCAATACTTTGGATAAATACTGAATCAAAGCCTCATTGGCTTTACCGTCTAATGGTGGCGCAGACAATCTGATTTTTAGCCGGCCATCATGCTCACCCTGAACCTCAGTTGATTTGGCGCCAGGCTGGCAATACAGACTCAAAATACACACGTCTGTTCTCGCCTCATCCTTACTTAACCAACTGGGTAAACTTGCCATCATGGTTGTATTGAAGCACAAATGATTATTCAGGGGTAAGATTTAGCCATGAAAAAACCATACCAACTTTCAGCCACTGAAGCTGCCAAAAAAATTCAGGCCAATCAATTAAGTTCTGAAGAGTTACTTCGCTCTTGCATTGAACGCATCGAAGATAAAGAATCTTCGACTCAAGCTTGGGTAGAAACTAATTTCAAAGCCGCTCTAGATCGAGCCAGGCACCTTGATCGATCAGCCAATCAAGGTTTATTGCACGGCTTACCATTTGGTGCCAAAGATTTATTTGATACGCATGACTTTCCAACACGTTATGGTTCACCCATCTACGAGAACAATCGCCCCAACAGTGATGCCGTGCACATTTCATTGATGCGTCAAGCTGGTGGCGTTTTGTTAGGTAAAACGGTCACCACTGAATTTGCCACCTTCAAGGGCGGTAAAACCAGAAACCCTCACAACCCTGAATACACCCCGGGCGGGTCATCGAGTGGCTCAGCAGCAGCCGTTGCCGATGAAATGGTCCCATTAGCCACCGGTAGTCAAACAGCTGCCTCCGTGATCAGACCCGCAGCGTTTTGTGGCGTGGTTGGCTACAAGCCTACCTATGGCAAGATCAGTTTAGGAGGCGCCAAAAGCTTATCGCCCTCTTTAGATACTTTGGGTAGTTTTAGTAGAACCGTTGAAGATGCTGCTTTGTGTGTGGCAGTGATGTCTGGTGATAATGAATTAGCGAAGATTGATACTCTAGGTAAAAAGCCTCGCATTGCCACTTGCTTGACTTACGATGCTCATTTAGCTTCTGCGGATACTGTTGCTGCAATCGCGCACGCAGCTTTATTGGCAGAAGATCTGTTCAAGACCTCAGTTCCTGAAATCAAACTGCCAGCCATCTTTAAAAAGATGTCAGAGCTGCAAGGCAGAATCATGTGGTCAGAAAGTGCTCGCAGTTTTTCTTTTGAGCAGACCAATCACGCAGAACAATTGAGCCAACAATTGCGTGGGCTGATCAAGCAAGGTGCCGCTATCACTTACGAGCAGTACAACGCAGATTTGATTGTGGCTGAGCAGGCCCGCATGTCGATTGATCAATTATTGAGTCAAGAGATCGATGTGATCATTGCGCCAAGTGCGATTGGAGAAGCTCCTCATGGTCATACACAAACAGGCGATCCGATCTTCTGTCGAGTTTGGACCTTGATGGGTTTACCGTGCATCACCTTGCCACTATTCAAAGGGCCGAACGGTATGCCTGTGGGCGTTCAATTGGTAGCGCGAAGAGGTAGAGACCGCCTCTTACTATCAGTGGCAGATGCTTTATTAAAAGCTCAAATGTAATTTTTTAGCAGTGGGATGAGCAAGGCACCCAAGATACCGTGTAGACCCATGGCCAAACTGGCATAAGTGCCAGCTTCTGGGTGAACGGCAAAGGCTCTTGAAGTGCCAATGCCGTGGGCTGCCACACCAATGGCAAAGCCTCGTTGCCACCACTGCTTCATGCCCAACAGGTTCAGGATATGGCTGCCCAAGATGGCGCCAATGATGCCTGTGATCACAGCAAATACAGCTGTCAGTGTTGGTGATACGCCCAAGCGTTCGGCAACACCCATCGCGATCGGGGCAGTCACTGATTTAGGATAGAAAGCCCCGATGATCGCACTATCAGCACCCAAGAATGTGGCCACACCAACTGCACTCACAATGGATACAACACCACCACAGAACAAAGCAATCAACAAAGGAAATACGCGAGCCTTGAGTGCTGCCACTCCTCGGTAAATTGGAATGGCCAAAGATACCGTTGCTGTACCTAATAAGAAGTGCACAAACTGCGCGCCTTCAAAATATTTCTGATACGGCATATCCACCAAATACAAAGCAATGGCCACCAAGATAACGGCAATCGCTACTGGGTTGGCCAAAGGATTACGATCGGTCTTTTGATATAAGAAACTGCCCACTTGGTAAGCAGTCAAGGTTAGGATCAAAGCAAACAAGGGACTGCCTGAAAGATAGACCCAAATTTCAGCTATCTGAAGATCATTGGGATTCATGAAGAATCCTTTTTTGAGATAAAGCGCAACACAACCGCAGTCACCACGATGGTGGCCACCACGCTCACCAACAGAGCAGAAATCACAGCAAGCGCATTGGCTTTTAGCTGAGGTAAAAATAAAATCACACCCACCGCTGCAGGAATGAACAAGACACCTAGATGCTGACTGAAGGCATCAGAGACCAGAGCCAAAGAAGGATTGACCTGCCCTTTGATGACTAAAAAAATCAACAAAAATACGAGGCCTAGAACAGGTCCAGGAATGATCGGCAAGAACAAGTGAGATATCAGCTCTCCCAAGCCTTGCCACAACAGTATTTGAACTAAGCCAGGAATCATCTAATTAACTTATCTGATGGACTTAAGATTTGCTTGGAAGTTCAACCAAGTGGGCTTTGAATAAGTTCTTTTTGGCCACGTAATTTTCAGCGCTGGCTTTAAGTCCAGCGATCGCTTCAGGCGTGAGTTCTCGAACCACTTTTGCAGGCGACCCTAGAATCAAAGAATTGTCTGGGAATACTTTACCTTCCGTGACCACTGAACCAGCACCAACCAAACAGTTCTTACCAATCACAGCGCGATTGAGTACCACTGCTTGGATACCAATTAATGAATTTTCACCAATCGTGCAGCCGTGCAGCATCGCCTGATGCCCCACGGTCACATTTTCAGCCAAAATCAAAGGACAACCCATGTCAGTGTGCATCACTGTGCCTTCTTGCACATTACTGCCTTTACCTACCGTAATGGGCTCATTGTCACCACGGATAACCACGCCAGGCCAAACACTCACATCTTCATTCAAAATGACATCGCCAATCAATGTGGCTTCTTTGGCCACAAAAGCTGATTCATGAATTTGTGGCGCTTTATCTTTGTATTGATAGATGGTCATGGCATCTTCCTTCTTTATATTTTTATTTAATTTGTCTTTTTGTTTAGATTTTTTGTTTTATCAATCTACCTCAGACGTGAGGTTTCCAACGAATTGAGTATGACGCAATCAACACCTCGATCAATAGAGAAATCAAAGCCAAAATGAATGAGCCGATACCAGCCACAAATGTATATAGAACAAATACTGACACCATTACTTTTCCGCTACTTGTTTCAGCGAAAAATAATTCTAAGATCGTTAGACCAATCATGATGGCGCACAAAACCAAAAAGATCATCGAGACATTGATGAAGCGTCCACGAGTCGCAATATTCTTTAACTCTTGATTGTAGGTATCATGCATCGACTGCTTAAGATTATCATCCATGAGCTCTTTATGAAGTACGCGAGCGCGGTCAATCACACGAGCCAAGCGATGAGTCAAGGCACCAATCATGCCAGCCACCGCTGTTAACAAGAAAACTGGCGCTACAGCCAATTGAATACTATCGCTCAAGGTACTTGGATTCATCATTTTAAGAATATACCGCAG
>JAGVCB010000138.1 GCA_020059445.1 Polynucleobacter sp.
CTTTTTGCTCAAAAGGTTTGATGGTCTCCCACACAAATTTACCCGGTCTTTGAAAAACAAAACGCCCTTGGCTCTTGCGCAGAACTTTGGGTTGAGCTTCGCCCTGTTTAGCAGCCCTGATCTGTTGCTGAGTGAATTCACCTTCAGCATTATTAACAGTAGAAATAAATTGTTTGAATTGCTTAATACCTTCATCTGCAAATGACGTAGAAGAAATCAAACATGCTGCAGCGAAAATAACTGAATAGGCTAATTTTTTAAAGTTCATACAAGCCATCTTATTTGTGGGCATTCAACTGAGCCTTACTTTAATTTGTTTAAGTTTGAGTTAATTTAATTGTCACTAGGGGCGCGAACCAAGATTTCTCGGTTGCCGTTGCTGCCCATTTTAGAAACGAGACCAGCGCGCTCCATGTCTTCTAGCAATCTGGCAGCACGGTTGTAACCAATGCGCAAATGACGCTGCACCAAAGAAATAGAGGCTCGCTTGTTTTCTAGGATGATGGCCACAGCTTGATCGTAAAGAGGATCGGCTTCTCCACTGGCAGATGCTTCACCAGAACCAGAGTCGATTTCTGACTGAGGCTCCAAGATTGAATCAATGTAGTTAGATTCGCCATTTTTCTCTTTTAGCCAAGTCACCACACGATGAACTTCATCATCGGTCACAAAGGCACCATGAACACGGATGGGCAAACCTGTACCAGGTGCCATGTACAACATATCACCCATACCCAACAAACTTTCAGCACCCTGCTGATCAAGGATCGTGCGGCTATCAATGCGGCTGCTCACTTGGAATGAGATACGAGTTGGTACGTTGGCTTTTATCAAGCCAGTGATCACATCCACGCTTGGGCGTTGCGTTGCCAAGACCAAATGAATGCCAGCAGCACGGGCTTTTTGGGCAATACGAGCAATCAACTCTTCAATCTTTTTGCCAACCACCATCATCAAATCAGCCAACTCATCAATCACGATCACAATGACCGGTGCTTTGTGTAAAGGCTCTGGATCATCCGGTGTCAAACTGAATGGGTTGTAAAGGTATTCGCCTTTTTCTTCAGCATCAGCGATTTTTTTATTGAAACCTGCCAAATTGCGAACGCCGAATTTACTCATCAATTTATATCGACGATCCATTTCTATCACGGCCCAATTAAGGGCGTTATAGGCTTGCTTCATGTCTGTCACAACTGGGCACAATAAATGAGGGATGCCCTCATAAACCGCCATCTCAAGCATCTTTGGATCAATCATGATCAAACGAACTTCATCTGCTTTTGCTTTGTATAGCAAAGACAAAATCATCGAATTGATACCCACTGATTTACCTGAACCAGTGGTACCCGCAACCAAGCAATGTGGCATCTTTGCCAAATCCGCAACAATTGGAGCGCCGCCAATGTCTTTACCCAAAGACAAAGTCAGGAGTGAGCTGCTGTCGTTATACACACGAGAGCTTAAAATTTCGGTGAGGTGCACTGCTTGGCGATTAGGGTTTGGTAATTCCAAGCCCATGCAAGTTTTGCCTGGAATGGTTTCAACCACACGAACGCTTAAAACACCCAAAGCGCGTGACAAGTCTTTTTGCAGATTAACAATCTGGCTGCCTTTAACACCCATCGCAGGCTCGATCTCATAACGCGTGACCACTGGACCAGGGTGTGCTGAAATCACCTTCACTTCAATGTTGAATTCTTTTAACTTGCGCTCAATCAAACGTGATGTGAACTCAAGCGTATCGGCAGAGATGGTTTCTTTGATTGGTGGAACTGGGTCTAACAATGACAGTGGTGGCAATTCAGAATCAGTGATTTCAGCAAACAAGGGTTGTTGCTTTTCTCGCTCAACTCTGTCACTTTTAACCACGGTCAATGGTGCTCTATAAATAGGTACTGGCGGCAGCTCTTCAATCTTCACGCGCTCTTCTTCAACAATCTCTTCGCGCTCTTCAGCTGCCTGCTCGCCAATGCGGCGATCCTCTTCAGATTCTCGTCTCTGGCGTATACGCATCCATGAGATTTCTAAAAATCTGCCGACTTGTTCTGCAAGGGTCAACCATGAAAATCTCAAAAACAGTGAAACACCAATCGCAAGAATTACCAAAAGAACCAAAGTGGCGCCCGTGAAGCCAATTGCCATTTGCAATGGATCGCCCAAGAGTTCACCCAACACACCACCGGGTGGTCGTGGCAAATCCATGGTCATGCTGTGCATTCGAATGGATTCAAGCGCCATGCTTGAAATCATGGTCAGGCCAAAGCCCAAGAATCTTGGCAAAAATGGCTCTGGCTCTAGTTGCTGGCCAGGCAATTTGGCGGCAGTTAACTCTTGCCAACCCCGAATCGCGCGCCTGAGCAACAAAATAACCCACCAATATGCCGACGCACCAAAAACGTAAAACAAGATATCTGCTAACCATGCGCCTAAACGACCACCAATATTGGCAATATTAGCCACCTGGTTGGCATGTGACCAAGCTGGGTCACCTTTACTGTAACTGGCCAATACTGCAAATAAGGCCAAAGTCAGGGCCATAAAGGCGATCCATTTGACCTCACGCACAAGGCGGGTCAAACGGGTTTCAGGCCCGCTATTAGCTGGAGGTGGGTTTTGAGAGGATGCAATTCTAGCCATGTTCTCTCGATTGTAATCAACAAGAAACAATCAAAGTCTTATAATTGCTATATGACTACAAAAAATCTTAAACACGCAAAAGTATTGATCCTGGGTTCTGGCCCTGCGGGCTACACAGCAGCCGTTTATGCGGCTCGCGCCAACCTAGATCCTGTTTTAATCACCGGTATCGCCCAAGGCGGTCAATTGATGACCACCACAGAGGTTGAAAACTGGCCAGCGGACCCAAATGGCGTCCAAGGACCAGAGTTGATGCAGCGCTTTTTAGAGCATGCTGAGCGCTTTAAGACCGAAATCATTTTTGACCACATTCATACGGCCGCTTTGACAGAAAAACCAATTCGCCTAGAAGGTGACTCAGGTACCTATACCTGTGACTCTTTGATTATTTCAACAGGTGCCTCAGCCCAGTACTTGGGTATACCTAGTGAGGAAGCTTTCATGGGCAAGGGCGTTTCTGCCTGTGCCACATGTGATGGTTTCTTCTACAGAAACCAAGACGTCTGCGTGATTGGTGGCGGTAACAGCGCTGTTGAAGAAGCCCTTTATTTATCAGGTATCGCTAATAAAGTAACGGTGATCCATCGACGCGATAAATTCCGTGCTGAGCCAATTTTAATTGACCGCCTCATGGCCAAAGTGGCTGAAGGCAAAGTTGCCATTGAATGGAACAGTCATTTGGATGAAGTATTGGGTGACAACACGGGTGTTACAGCTGTTCGTGTTGCCAATGCAGCAGGCGAGAAGAAAGAGATCTCCCTAAAAGGTGTGTTTGTGGCGATCGGCCATAAACCAAATACTGATTTATTTGTGGGTCAGCTTGATATGGAAAACGGTTACCTAAAAACCAAGAGCGGTTTGGCCGGCAATGCAACAGCCACTAACATTCCGGGTGTTTTTGCAGCTGGTGACGTACAAGACCACATTTATCGCCAAGCCATCACCAGTGCTGGAACAGGCTGTATGGCTGCACTAGATGCTCAGCGTTATTTGGAAACCTTGTAATCGGTGAGAAGTGTCTAGAAAAACTCAGAAGAAGTTAAGAAGTTAGAGATAAATAAAGCCCAGAATTTCTGGGCTTTATTTATTTTAAGAGGATATCTCAGTGAAGTTTTTACTTAAAC
>JAGVCB010000151.1 GCA_020059445.1 Polynucleobacter sp.
ACGGCGCACGATCTTGCCTGAACGTGTTTTTGGCAAAGCTGCCACCACGTAAACGCGAGCTGGTCTTGCTACCGCACCCAACTGAGAATCCACTGTTTTCAGAATCTCTGTTTCCAAAGTGGCGGTGTTGTTTGAATCCTTTGCAATCGCAAAACCAATCGCTACCTGACCTTTTAGCTTATCAGCAATACCCACCACGGCTACCTCAGCCACATTTGGATGACTTGAAATACTTTCTTCAATCTCACGGGTACCAAGACGATGACCAGCCACGTTGATCACGTCGTCGGTACGGCCCAAGATAAAGAAGTAACCATCTTTGTCTTTGATGCCCCAGTCAAAGGTCGAGTAAACCATCTTGCCTGGCACTGTTTCCCAATAAGTTTTGACAAAGCGTGCATCATCACCCCAAACAGTTTGCATACATCCTGGAGGCAATGGTCCTTCGATGGCAATCACACCTTTTTGATCAGCACCCAATTCAGCACCGGTAGCATCATCCAACAGTTTCATGTTGTAACCGTAAACAGGAACGCCTGGCGAACCAAACTTATGAGGCATCACTTCGATGCCACGTTGCAAGGCCAGCATTGGCCAACCGGTTTCTGTTTGCCAGTAGTTATCAACGATTGGCTTATTGATTGCGCCATGCAACCATGAAGCGGTTGGCTCATCCAATGGCTCACCTGCTAAGAAGACTGAGCGCAAAGTTGATAAATCATATTTTGATAAAAATGCTGGATCTTGTTTTTTCAATACACGTGCTGCTGTAGGTGCAGAGAACATCACTGATACTTTGTATTTCTCAACCAAGTTCCACCAGATACCAGCATCAGGACGCAATGGGGTACCTTCATACATGATGGTTGCCATACCATTGAGCAATGGGCCATAAATGATGTAGCTGTGCCCAACCACCCAACCAATATCAGAGGTTGTGAACATGGCTTCGCCTGGCTGACCGCCATAAATATGACGCATCGACGAAGCCAATGCAACCGCGTAACCACCAGTATCACGTTGCACACCTTTTGGTTTACCAGTCGTACCTGATGTGTACAAAATGTAAGAAGGATCTGTGGCATCCACCAATTCGCAAGGCACTTGAGCATCCATCACTTTGGCGCGCTCAGTCGCATAATCCAAATCACGCCCTGCTACTTTGTTGTACTCAACCAACTTGCGATCAATCAACAAAACTTTTTCTGGCTTGTGTGTCGATAAAGTAATCGCCTCATCTAACAATGGCTTGTATGGCACAGGCTTGCCACCACGGGCACCCGCATCAGCCAAGATCACCATCTTTGGTTTTGCATCATCAATTCTAGAGGCCAAGCTGTGTGAAGCAAAGCCACCGAACACCACAGAGTGGATTGCGCCTAGGCGAGCACATGCCAACATTGCAAAAGCAGCCTCAGCGACCATCGGCATATAAATCAAAACGCGATCACCTTTAGCAACGCCGTTCGCTTTCAGAATCGCAGCCATGCGATTCACTTCAGTGTGAAGCTCTTTGAATGTATAAGTTTTTTCTTGATCGGTTTCTGTTGACACTGAAATCAACGCTTGTTGATCAGCACGATCTTTTAGGTGACGGTCGACTGCGTTATGACAAAGATTGATTTTTCCGCCCACATACCACTTTGCAAATGGAGGATTGTTGTAATCCAACACTTTTTCAAAAGGCTTTTGCCATTCAACTAATTTGGCTTGCTCCGCCCAAAATCCCTCTGGATCTTTAATTGAACGCTCGTGAAATGCCTTGTAAGCCGACATGTATCTCTCCCCGATAATTAGTCATTAATACTTTAACTTTAAGAATGTGCGGCTTCATGCTGACTAGCATCTGACACATCAGGGTTCACCCTAATTTATGCGGGTTGAATGAGCCCACATGGTCCGAAGAATTCCTAATCGGCTTTTTTCTCATTGGCCGCCACTTTGGAGTCTGATTGGGCCTTTGGCTTTGGTTTAGCTTTATTGGTATTGCTGGCTGTTTGTTTCTTTACTATTTGTTTTTTGACCGGCTTTTTAGCTTTTGAGCCGCTGGCGGTCTTAGTGGTGGTTTTTCGTTTTGGTTTAGCCGCTACCTCACGCTCCAACATTAATTTACCCGTGTTATTGGCCAAATGTTCAGCCACATCACCCACTTTACCACCTCGCGGAATCAATACCGTTGATCCAGCTTTGATCCTCATACCCTTAGGAATTTTGTTAATTTGCCTGATTTGCTTGGCATCCACATCTAGACGAGTGGCCAGTTGATCAACTGTTTCTCGACGACCGACTCTAATGGCAGTCCAAGAAGATAGAGGCCCCTTGTATTGCAATAAATTTTCTTGGAATGATTCGGCGCGACCAAAGGGTAATAAGATTTGAGGTTCACTGGCACCCAAAATCACTGGCTTATTGAATGACGGGTTCATGGCCTTGAACTCATCCACAGTCATACGAGCAAATTGCGCCGCCAAATCCACATCAATGTCTTTTGAGGTTGTGACAATCACAAAGTAGGGGTGATTTTCCAAAGTCGGCAGTGTCAAACCGTAGGACTTTGGATTAGCCACAATGTTTTTTACGGCCAGCAACTTAGGAACGTAATTACGAGTTTCGTCCGGCATTTTTAAACTGGCGTAATCTGTTGGTAATTTTTTAGCTTGATTGCGTTTGATGGCTTTTGAAACATTACCCTCACCCCAGTTATATGCAGCCAGAGCTAATTCCCAATCACCAAACATGTTGTACAAACGTTGTAAGTAATCTAATGCTGCATCAGTTGACTGAATCACATCGCGGCGCTCATCACGAAAAATGTTCTGGGTTAATTTGAAGTCTTTTCCAGTAGCAGGCATGAACTGCCACATACCTGAAGCTTTGGCGCGCGAGAAGGCTTCGGGATTAAAAGCACTTTCAATAAAAGGCAACAGAGCTAACTCCATCGGCATATTGCGACGCTCAACTTCTTCAACAATGTAAAAAAGGTAACGCGATGAACGAGACATCATGCGATCAACATAGTCAGGGCGATCGGCATACCAACGCACATGCTTAATGACCAAAGGACTGTCTGAGTCCTCTAACTCAAAACCATCACGAATACGATCCCATAGATCGTTGTATGGGGCATCCAAGGCGCCCACAGAGTCTTTATCAATATTGACTCTTGGAGCTTTACCAGCTTTA
>JAGVCB010000187.1 GCA_020059445.1 Polynucleobacter sp.
ATAGGTTCTTGTGTAGAACCTGTAAAAAAACACGTCATCTGTTGTTTTTTTACATCACTACTTTTACGGAGAAACAATGAAGAAATCGCTCATCAGCGCAGCGGTGATGTCCCTTATGGCTTCACCACTGGTCATCAAAAGTGTCCAGGCTCAATCCAACGTCACCATCTACGGCACTGTTGATGCTGGCATGAGATATCAAAATCATGCGGGCAAAGATCAGCTAGGTAACAGCAAAGATTCTCAGTTAAGCACCAACTCAGGAGGTTTATCTGCACCTCATCTTGGCTTTAAAGGAGAAGAAAATTTAGGAGGCGGTAATAAAACTTTTTTCAAACTAGAAACTGGCTTTGATATGAACACGGGTGACAACAACTCATCCAGCGATACATCTATTCACGGCAAAAAATCAGACAACAAAAGTTTATTTGGTCGCCAAGCGCATTTAGGCATTAGCAATCAATCTTTAGGTCAACTCACTTTGGGTCGCCAAAACACTGTTGGCTATGATGCAATCAAAGACTTTGATCCAACGAATAATATGAATCAAAAAGGCTTGATTCATTATTTGAGCGGCTACAGAGATTTGAAAAATAATCACAATCGTTCTGATAGCACCATCAAGTACCAACACCACATCAACCGTGTAACATTTTTGGCCAGCTATCAAAGTGGTAATCAAGTTGGTTCAGTCAAGCATGGCAGCAGCACGGCAATTGGTTTGAAATATCGCGATGCCAATTGGTCTGTTGGTGGATCTTTCACAGAGATTGATGTTGCCAAATCAGCAGGCACTGCTTCTAAAGCATCACAATCATTGGGCTCAACAAAGATCATTAACTTTGGTGGTGAGTATCATTTCAATCGCTGGACATTTAAAACGGGTATGTCTCACTCAAAGCTTCCTGCGGTTCAACGCGGCAGCATTTCACAAACGAGTCATCACGCATCTCCCGAGCGAGATCAGTTTGCATCGGATGTATTTGTGAGTGCCTGGGGTATGCAGTACCAATTAAGCCCTAAGGTGGATTTAGGTATTGCTCACTACACAAAATTGCAGCACGATAACAAGAGTCGTCACTTGGTCGACAAAGATAAGAGTTTGGTATTCACCAGCGTTTACAAACTCTCAAAACAAACTGATATTTATGGTTTCTTAGATCAACACCGTAATTCAAATGGTGTTGCTAACGGCAATCATCAGAAAAGTCAGTACGGTGTGACAGCGGGATTAAGACACAAGTTTTAATCCCGCCACTTGGTTGGGCCAGGTTTGATTTAGCTTAATAAAGCTTAAACAAGCACTTCAGCTTTACAAGCTGTTTTAGTTTTCAAGCCTAGCTCAGCTAACAGCTCACGATCGGCATCTGCCTCGGGATTGTCGGTTGTGAGCAATTTGTCACCGTAGAAAATTGAATTGGCGCCCGCCATGAAGCACATCGCTTGAACTGGTCGACCCAATTCTTGACGGCCGGCAGACAAACGCACCCTTGCGGTTGGCATGGTGATGCGTGCAATCGCAATCGTTCTAACAAACTCCAAAGGATCAACACCTTTTTGATCTTCTAATGGCGTGCCAGGAACTGGCACTAAATGATTGATAGGCACTGATTCTGGGTATGGATTTAAATTCGCAAGCTTAGCGATCAAACCAGCACGTTGACGACGGGTTTCACCCATGCCAATGATGCCACCACAGCAAACAGACATGCCTGCACTGCGCACACTCTGTAATGTATCTAAACGATCTTGATACTGACGCGTGTTGATCACAGAGCCGTAGAAATCTTCGCTTGTATCAAGATTGTGATTGTAATAATCAAGACCAGCATCGCCCAAAGCTTTTGCTTGTTCAGGGGCCAACATACCCAATGTGGCGCAAGTTTCTAGACCAAGATCTTTGACGCCCTTGATCATGGCAACCACTTTTTCAATGTCGCGATCTTTTGGTTCGCGCCAAGCAGCGCCCATACAAAAACGATTAGACCCTGCTTCTTTAGCAGCCTTGGCAGCAGCCAAAACCTCTTCAACATCCATCAACTTGGTGGCTTTGACATCGGTGTGATATCTGGCAGCTTGTGGACAGTACCCACAATCCTCAGGACATCCACCTGTTTTGATGGACAACAAAGTTGCTAATTCAATATCACCCTCAGGAAAGTTTTTTTGATGGACTTGCGCTGCGCGAGCCATCAATTCATTCATGGGCAATTCGAAGAGCTCTAAGACCTGCTCAACAGAAATGGAAGAGTAATTTTTAGGGTCATTCATAGTCATAATTGCCAATGATACAGGTCGAAGTGTTCAAATAGAGGTATGCGTTACATCCTAACTTTTATTTCTTTAACTATCCTGACCTTTGCGTCCAATGCAGAAAAGTCATGGCCTCACCGCAGCTCTGAGCCAGTCAAAATCATTGTCACTTTTACCCCAGGTGGAGCCCCCGATATTTTGGCCAGAATTTTGGCCGAACATTGGCAAAAAGACCTTAATAATCAGGTAATTGTTGAAAATAAACCGGGTGCAGGCGGTAACATTGGCACAGAACTAACGGCCAAAGCTCAAGCCAATGGACACACCTTGGTGATTGGAACCGTTGGGACTCTGACCATCAATCCCTTTTTATATAAAAATCTTAACTATGATCCTCGCAAAGATTTAGAGTCGATCACTTTTTTAGCCAGCACACCCAATGTTTTGGTATTGAATAAACAAGTTCCTGCAACAGATGCAAAAAGTTTGATTGCTTTGGCTAAATCAAAGCCTCATGATTTGAGTTATTCATCTTCTGGTATCGGCACATCGATTCATTTATCAGGCGAACTATTTCAACAATTGACGAACACAAAAATCAAACACATTCCCTACAAAGGAAGAGCGCAAGCCATGCCAGATTTATTGGGTGGTCGAGTACACATGAGTTTTGATAACCTGGCTTCTGCATTACCCTTGATTAGATCAGGTGATTTAAAAGCCATTGGGGTCACCAGCCTACAGCGCTCAATCCACGCACCAGACATTCCAACTTTGAGTGAGTCAGGCGTGCCTGGCTTGAAAAACTTCTCGGTAACCTCATGGTTCTCTTTGATGGGGCCTGCAGGGATGAATAAAGCCGACGTACAAAAAATTGCGTTAGAGACAAAACGCATCCTCAATCTTCCTGAAGTCAAAGAAAAACTTTCAGCGATTGGCTTAGAAGCCAATCCTCAAGGACCAGAAGCATTGAATCAATTGATCGAACAAGATTCCAAACGCTGGTCCAAGTTGATTGAAGACACAGGAATCAAAGCCGAATGAGTTCAAAAGCATCATCCCTTTCTCAAGATCTTGTTGAGCGAAGTCTGGCATCTGTGTGGCACCCCTGCACTCAAATGAAACATCATGAGCAATTTCCTTTGGTGGCAATTTCTCATGGCAAAGGTGCTTGGCTGTATGACCATGATGGCAATCGTTACTTGGATGCCATCAGCTCTTGGTGGGTCAATTTATTTGGTCACGCCAACCCATCAATCAACCAAGCACTGAAAGATCAGCTCGATTCTTTAGAGCACGTGATGTTGGCAGGCTTCACACACAAACCTGTGGTGGAATTATCAGAGCGCTTAAGCAGGCTGACCCAACATCAATTGGGTCATACTTTCTATGCATCCGATGGAGCCTCTGCCATCGAAATGGCCTTGAAGATGAGCTTTCATTACTGGCAGAACAAAGGCTTGCTAGATAAAAAAGAGTTCATTTGCCTTAAACATAGTTATCACGGCGAAACTCTTGGCGCTTTAGCAGTCACAGACGTTGCGATTTTCAAAGAAACTTATGGCCCCTTGACACACCCCGCTCACATTGTTGCAAACCCCGATGCACGCCTTGCAACAGATAGCCAATCAGCCAAAGACATTGCAACAGTCGCTCTAACAAATTTAGAAGCGTTATTAAAAACCCAGTCAAAGAATATAGCTGCCTTGATTGTTGAGCCCTTGGTTCAATGTGCCTCAGGCATGGTCATGTATGACGCCTCCTATCTTCAGGGCATCAGAAAACTTTGCGATCAATATCAAATCCATTTGATTGCCGATGAAATTGCTGTGGGCTGCGGTAGAACGGGCACCTTCTTTGCTGTTGAACAAGCAGGCATATGGCCTGACTTTTTAGCCTTATCAAAAGGCATCAGTGGTGGCTACCTACCACTATCGCTGGTGATGACAACTGATGAGGTTTATCAAGCTTTCTACCACCAAGATGCGCGCAAAGGATTTTTGCACTCTCACTCATACACAGGCAACCCTTTGGCATGTCGAGCAGCTTTGGCCACATTGGATATTTTTGAAAAAGAAAACATCTTAGAAAAAAACAAGATTCTTGCTAAAAAGTTAGAAGATGCATTTACTTGGGCAAAAGAAGATGAGCGAATCATTCATTTCCGCCAAACAGGCATGATTCTGGCTTTTGATATCAAACCAGAACATCTCTGTGAGAACTTCTCAAAAGAATTTTTTGTAAACGCTTTAAATCAAGGCATTTTGGTTCGCCCAATTGGCTCAACCATTTACATCATG
>JAGVCB010000168.1 GCA_020059445.1 Polynucleobacter sp.
AAAAAGCTAACAGAGGCCAAAGCAATTTACCGACGGGGCTTTTTCTGCTACAATCTCGACCTTCTCGAATGTTGACAAAACTCAACATTGAGAAAAAGGAGAGATGGATGAGTGGTTTAAGTCACACGCCTGGAAAGCGTGCGTAGGTTCATAGCCTACCGCGGGTTCGAATCCCGCTTTCTCCGCCAGATGTAAAAAAGCCCTCGATTCAAATTTGATCGAGGGCTTTTTCTTTTTTAGTTTCTGATAAATAAACTTTTTACTTCTCCACAAACGCTCTCTCGTAAACGTAGTCACCCAACTGACCCAGACTTGGTGAGACCTTGAAACCTTTGGCATCTAGCATTTCTGAGATTTCTTTGAGCATCGATGGACTACCGCAGATCATGCCGCGATCATTAGCTGGATCTAGGGGTGGCAAACCAATATCTTTAAACAACTGACCATTTTCAATCGCAGTGGTCAGGCGCCCTGTGTGCTTGAATGCTTCTCTTGTAACTGTTGGGTAGTAGATCAATTTTTCACGAACCATCTCACCCAAAAATTCATCATTAGGCAATACGTTGCGGATGTAATCCTCATAGGCCAATTCACTGACCAAACGAACACCGTGAATCAACACAACCTTTTCAAAGCGCTCATAAGTATCTGGATCACGGATGATGCTCATGAATGGCGCTAGACCTGTGCCCGTACTAAACAAGTAAAGGTTCTTGCCAGGATTCAAATCATCAATCACCAAAGTGCCAACCGACTTTTCGCTGACCAAAATAGGATCGCCCACTTTGATATTTTGTAAACGTGAAGTTAATGGGCCGTTTTCAACTTTGATACTCAAGAACTCAAGGTGTTCTTCGTAATTAGCACTGGCCACACTGTAGGCACGCACCAAAGGCTTGCCCTCAACTTCCAAACCAATCATCAAGAAATGGCCATTGCGAAAGCGCAGGCTTTTGTTACGAGTGGTTGTAAAGCTGAATAAGGTGTCGTTCCAATGCTTAACGCTCAGAACTGTTTCGGTGTTGTAACTGGCCATGGTTTTATGCTTTAGGTTTCTTAAGATTCTTGTAACCTAGCATTTTAAACGCTTCAGCGTTTCTTTCATCGTTTCTTATGTGAGATGAGGATCAGATTAAGTAAAAGATGTGGCTTTATTTGATTTGCATCAGTGATTTGATCAGCATTGGTCCTGACAGAGGGTAATACCTGCCTTCACCACTTCTACAAAATCATTTAATCCTGCAACAACACATCAACATCTGCTTTGGTGAGGTATGGTTTTTGTTTCATGTCTCCTCCATCCCCAATCTTTTAAAGCAGTAAGTCTTGTGCTGCCACAACTCCACTACCTTTCAACTTAATACCAAATGCTTTCATACCCATTTCACAACCGCTCAAAGCACCCAACAAGGCCAACTCGTTACAGTCACCCAAGTGACCAATGCGGAACATCTTGCCTTTGACTTTGCCAAGACCTGTGCCCAATGAAAGGTTGTATCTTTCATGAATCAATTTTCTTAGCTTGTCAGCATCCACATCTTCAGGTGTGACTACACCGGTCAATACTGGTGAATAAACAGCTGGATCTTTACATTGCACTTCCAAGCCCCATGCTTCAACCGCAGCACGACATGCTTTGGCCAAACGCTGATGGCGCGCAAATACATTATCAAGACCTTCAGTCAAAATCATGTCCAAGGCTTCATGCAAACCGTACAACAAATTAGTAGACGGTGTGGTTGGCCAATAGCCAGTTTTATTGGACTCTAGAATCTCATCCCATGCCCAAAATGCTTTTGGTAGTTTTGCTGTTTTATTTGCTTCTAAGGCCTTAGGAGACAAGGCATTGAAGCCCAAACCTGGTGGCAACATCAAACCTTTTTGTGAACCACTCACTGTCACATCAACACCCCACTCATCATGACAGTAATCAGCTGAAGCCAAACCTGAAATCGTATCAACCATCAACAAAGCAGGATGCTTGGCTGCATCCATGGCTTTTCTAACAGCTGCAATGTTTGATGTCACACCTGTGGAAGTTTCGTTATGCACCACACAAACAGCTTTGATTTGGTGTGATGTATCTGCCTTTAAACGCTCCTCGATCATGGCCGCATCAATGCCATAGCGCCAACCCTCTGTGCCAGGCTTACCTAAGAATTCTGTTTTGATGCCTAAACGATCAGCCAGCTTTTGCCACAAAGTCGCAAATTGACCAGTTTCATACATCAATACATGGTCACCAGCTGACAAGGTATTGACCAAAGCAGCCTCCCAAGCACCCGTCCCTGATGATGGATAAATGATCACAGGATGCTTGGTCTTGAAAATCTTCTGCATGTCAGCCAATAACTTCAGGCCCAACTGACCAAACTCAGGACCACGATGGTCGATGGTTTGGAAGCTGATCGCTCTTAAAACACGTGCCGGCGCAGGACTTGGGCCAGGAATATGCAAAAAGTGGCGTCCAGATGAATGATTATCAAGTTTTAGCATGGTTGGTCTCGCTCGGTTTTATTGTTAGTCGTGTCGAAAGTGTAAGTCATTTTTTAAGAAATTTCATTTTTGTATGCAAAAAATATTGCCTATGAATTTCCCTATAGTGGTAAATACTATGTAAATAATGGGGTTTTTTCACTTCTTTTTAAAATATCTTTCGGTTATATTCAATGTGTATACAAAAATAGGTTTTATTGATGGCAGCCGTAATACAACTCAATTCGCAAAATTTGCACGAAGTCACCTTCCAAAAACTGCGCAGCTTATTGGTTGAGGGTGCGATTGCCCCTGGCAGTAAATTGAATGAGCGCGAACTGGCCGAGCAACTAAGTGTTTCACGCACCCCGATCCGTGAAGCGATCAAGCGTTTAGCGGCTGATGGTTTGGTTGAATTGATCGCCAATCGTGGTGCGATTGCAGTTCAGTTGAACAAAGAGGATGTGATCAATACATTTGATGTGATTGCCAATCTCGAGGGTTTCTCTGGAGAGTTGGCCGCTCAAAACATCACAGATGCTGCTCTATCGGAATTAGAGGCCATGCATTATGAAATGATGGCTTCTTATGCCCGCCGTGATTTATCCAGCTACTACAAAATCAATTTAAAAATACACAGTGCCATCAATCAGGCAGCCGCCAATCCAGTGTTGAGCCAACTCTTTGCTCAAGTCAATGCCCGCATTGAAGCTTTGCGCTTTCGCTCAAACCAAGATGAAGTGAAATGGGCAAAAGCTGTGGGCGAGCACCAAGAGATGATTGATGCACTCAAAGCACGCGATAGTGCGAGTATGCGCCAAGTCATGATGAAACACGTGATGAATAAACGTGACGTGGTGATTCAGTTGATGGATTCAGAAAATTTATCTCACTCAGTCAAAGCATGAGCATCAAAGCATGAATAAACCACTTGCCCTCAAAGAAGTCATGATTGACACCCAGTTTCTAGCCAAACGGTTGGAATCCGAAACATCTGGTGAGGTGATGACAGATATCGCCAGTCGTGGGCGCTATGCCACCGATGCTTCTATTTATCAAACCATGCCGGTGGCAGTCTTTGTTCCAAAAACTGCACAGGACATTGTTGCCGCCATACAAATAGCTGCTGATCTTGGCGTGCCCGTATTACCTCGTGGTGGTGGCACAAGCCAATGTGGTCAAACAACAGGCCCTGCATTGGTGCTTGATAACACCAAATACTTCAGAAATATTTTAGATTTCAATCTTGAGCAAGGGTATGTGGATGTTCAGCCAGGCATTGTGCTTGATCACTTGAATGCTGTCCTGAAAAAACACCAGCTTTGGTATCCAGTTGATGTTTCGACCGCAGCACAAGCAACCATTGGCGGTATGGCAGGTAACAATTCTTGCGGGAGCCGATCCATTGCGTATGGCAACATGGTTCATAACGTCTTGGGTGTTGATGCTTGGTTGGCAAATGGTCAAGAAGCCTCATTTGGCTTGATGAAAAATGCCACGGGTAAAGCTTTGGAGCTGGGTCAATTTGTGCAATCGCTGGCTCATCAACATCAAGCAGAAATTGAAGCGAAGTGGCCCAAAGTGATGCGCAGGGTTGCGGGTTATAACTTAGACATATTCAATAATCAAAGTGAGCGTCCGTACACGCAAGATGGTCAAGTGAACTTAGCACACCTCTTGGTGGGCAGTGAGGGCAGCTTAGCTTATTACAAACAATTGCGCCTTGCACTCTCCCCATTACCAAAGCACAAGACCTTGGGTGTGGTGAATTTCACCAGCTTCTATCAAGCCATGGACAGTGCCCAACACATCGTTAAATTAAAACCGTCTGCTGTTGAATTGGTCGATCGCACCATGATTGATTTATCACGCAGCAATCCTGCATTTAAATCAGTGATTGAAACAGCTTTGATTGATGTGGCAGGTAAAACACCTGAAGCTATTTTGTTGGTGGAATTTTCTGGTGAAGAGTTGGCCCCGCTTGAGAAAAAAGTAAAAGACTTGGTCAGCTTGATGGCTGACCTAGGCCACCCTGGCTGTGTGGTGGAGATGATTCATGCGGAATCTCAAAAGAATTTATGGGAAGTTCGTAAGGCAGGCTTGAACATCATGATGAGCTTAAAAGGTGATGGTAAGCCAGTGAGCTTCATTGAAGATTGCGCCGTTCCTTTAGAGAGCTTGGCCGAGTACACCCAAGATCTGACGGAGGTTTTTTCAAAATATGGCTCACGCGGCACATGGTATGCCCATGCTTCAGTAGGCACCCTGCACGTTCGTCCAATTCTAGATATGCGTCGCGGTGGCGCGCAGAAAATGCGCGCAATCGCTGAAGAAGCTGCAGCATTGGTCAAACGCTACAAAGGTGCTTTCAGTGGCGAGCATGGCGATGGCATCTGTCGTGGCGAATGGATCCAGTGGCAATTCGGACCAAAACTCACCGAAGCCTTGGGTGAAATCAAACATGCTTTCGATCCAAATAATTTATTCAATCCAGGCAAGATCATCAATCCTCCGAAAATGGATGATGAGTCTTTGTTCAGATTCCCTCAAACCTACCGTGTGATTCCACTCAAGACCTCTTTAGATTGGTCAAGTTGGGATGTACAAAATGATCCGGTGACTGAAGAAACAACAGCGCCAGGAACAGGTGGAGACCCCAGTGGCGGTTTTGCAAAAGCGGTTGAGATGTGTAACAACAATGGTCATTGCCGCAAATTTGATGCTGGCACCATGTGCCCTAGTTACCGGGTGACTCGTGATGAAAAGCATTTGACCAGAGGTCGCGCCAACACATTGCGCTTAGCTCTATCGAATCAGTTAGGCAAGGATGCGCTTTTATCGGAAGAAGTCAAAGAAGCTTTTGACTTATGCGTCAGCTGCAAAGGATGTAAGCGAGAGTGCCCTACTGGCGTTGATATGGCAAAAATGAAGATTGAGTATTTGAGCCATTACAAAAAATCTCATGGCTGGACGCTTAGAGATCGATTGATTGCTCATTTGCCAAGCTACTCTCACCACATTGCAGCAATCCCTGGTCTGGCATTTTTATTGAATTTAAGAAACAAAATTCCTGGCTTAGCACTTTTAGGTGAAAAGATCACACAGATATCTGCCAAACGCAGTTTGCCAACTTGGCGCCGCGATACAGCTTGGCGTTCAATGATTGGCAGCGCCGAAGAAGCTTTATTTGTCAGCACCAAACCGGTGGTTTTGTGGGCGGATACTTTTAACGGCTGTTTTGAAACAGAAAATATCAAAGCAGCAGTCAAAGTGCTTGA
>JAGVCB010000219.1 GCA_020059445.1 Polynucleobacter sp.
ACAACAGCGCTTACCGGTACTCAACTTTAATTCCTTCCTAGATTGCTTCTTGGCTTATTTCTTAGCTTACCTCTTGGCTTACTTTTAGAAGATATAAAAGCACCAAAATCAACTTAATCGAGATGTTAATCTTTTTTACCTAGTCACGCTTGATGAAACAAATTTCCCTGATGAATGATCTTGATAACCCACCCACCATCTTATCCAAAGATGGTGAGGTGACTTATCACAAAGATTTTTATTCAGGATCAGAAAGCAAGCAATTATTTGAAGAACTGCTCAATGGTTTGAATTGGCAATGTGATGAACTAATCATGTTTGGCAAGAAAATTACCACCAGCAGGAAGGTTGTTTGGGTGGCCGATCAAGATCTTTCTTATACCTACTCTGGCGTTAAAAAGAATCCCCAAGAGTGGTCTGCGCCTCTATTGGGTATCAAGCACAAGTTGGAGTCTTTCTGTGGTCATATGTTCAACTCTTGTCTGCTCAATCTTTACCATGATGGCAATGAAGGCATGGGGTGGCACAGTGACGATGAAAAAGAATTGGATCAAAACTATCCAATTGCATCTCTTAGCTTTGGCGGAAGAAGAAAGTTTTCTTTTCGCCATAAGAAAGATTTGAGTAAAGCATCCTTATTTTTAGACAATGGTAGCCTCTTACTGATGCAAGCTCCTACTCAGTCACATTGGCAACATGCTTTGCTTAAAACCAAGGTAGCCGTAGAACCCCGAATCAACTTAACTTTTAGAAAAATAAAACTTTAGAAAAATGCAAGCTAATCTAAATAATAAAAAATCTGTGGCGGTGATTGGTGCGGGTATTTCTGGTGCAGCTTGCGCTTTCCAATTACAGTCTTTAGGGTTTGAGGTTCAAGTTTACGAAAAGAGCCGTGGCGCCAGCGGTCGCTTGAGCACTCGCAGAACCGATACATGGTCGGCAGACCATGGTGCGCAGTATTTCACGGCCAGAGATCCTCTTTTTATGGAAGAAGTTAATCGCTGGATTGAGTTAGGGCTGGTTGCGCAGTGGCAACCCAAATTAGGTGTTTATAAAGAGGGTTCTTGGTCTGAGAGTTTTTCCAAAGACCATCGCTTTGTTGGTATACCTGAAATGACAGCACCAACCAAGTATTTGGCCAAGCAATTATCAGTTCAGTATGAGACCACCATTTGCGCCATGGAGAAAAGTAATCATGGCTGGACTTTGAGTAGTTTAGAACATGGGCCACTATTTAAGTACTTTGATGTGGTGGTTTTAGCAATCCCGTCTCCACAAGTTGAAGCTTTGCTTAAAAATGTCACAGGGGCTATCACAGGAAATGCATCTGAACTTGAAGAGTCATCTTCTGTAGCAAGCGCATCCAAAATGAAATCATGCTGGACGATGATGGCCCATTTTCCGCATCAAAGTTCTTTTGCTTTTGATGCTGCTTTTATTAATCAAGAGCCTATCGCATGGATTGCCAGAAATAGTAGCAAGCCTCAACGCACTGGCTTGGATTACTGGACCATACATGCGAGCCCAGATTGGAGCGATGCTCATCTTGAACTTGAAAAAGAAGCTGTGAGCGAGAAGCTTTTGAAGTGTATGGAAAAGCTTGGCTTTATCGCCACTGACGCACAAGTCACCTTGCATCGCTGGCGCTATGCCAGTGGTGGTCTAGAGCCCATGATTGAGTGTCACTACTCTGCCAATAATGGCCTTGGCCTATGTGGCGATTGGCTACACGGCGGTCGGGTTGAGGGAGCCTGGTTAAGCGGTATGAAATTAGCCCATCAATTAAATGATCATCGATCAATCGTCAAAGAGCATTAAAACAATCATTTGTTTGTAATAAATGCTTGGTAGTCTAAAAATAACCCTTTAAATAAACAGCAAGCAAGAAAATAAGAAATCCTATACATTGTCGTTAGATTTCAATTAAAGCCATCAAAGGAATAGTTTCAATGGATTTTGACAACCTGCTTGGCTTCATAGCAGCCACCATCACCACAGCTGCTTTCATTCCACAAACCTACCGATCAATCACCACCAGAGATTTATCGGGTATCTCCTTGGGCATGTACGCCACGTTTACCTTTGGCATCATCCTTTGGATCATTTACGGTGTTTTGATTGGTAGTGGTCCGATCTTGGTAGCCAACATCATCACTTTTGTGATGTCAGCCACTATTTTGTATTTAAAGATTCAGCACCTGATGGCACACCGTCAAGAAAACTCAAGCAAGGCTCAACATCATGAATGAGCCAAAGCCAAGTAAGCAACAAGCTATTTCTGAAGTCATCCGCGCACGCTTGAAAGCTAAGCAGGTGCGTTTCCATGCCAATGACAACATTGCTGAACACATTGAACCAGGTGAACTCGAGGGCTTGGTCGATGAAGTCTCTGAAAAAGTACAAGCCTTACTTGAGAGCTTGGTGATTGATACAGAGAATGATCACAACACCAAAAACACGAGTCGCAGAGTTGCAAAAATGTATGTGAATGAGGTTTTTAATGGTCGCTATGTAGCACCGCCTCCTTTAACTGATTTTCCGAACATCAGCCGTCTCAATGAGTTGATGATCATTGGTCCCATCACAGTGCGCAGCGCCTGCTCGCACCACTTCTGCCCTATCATGGGCCGCATTTGGATTGGGGTGTTACCCGATCAAGATTCAGCATTGGTTGGACTATCCAAGTATGCGCGCTTGACTGAATGGGTGATGTCCAGACCTCAAATCCAAGAAGAGGCCGTGGTGGAACTGGCCAATATGCTGGAGCAAAAGCTCAAGCCCGCCGGCTTAGCGGTGGTGATGGAAGCCGATCACTTCTGCATGCAATGGCGCGGCGTGAAAGACAATGATTCGAAAATGATCAACAGTGTGATGCGTGGTGAGTTTTTAGATAACTCTAATTTGCGCAGAGAATTCCTGTCTTTGATTGAGAAGAGATAGTTTTTAAATTAAGCGTTGGTCATTGACTGCTGGCCATTAAATAATGACCATTAACTAATACTCTTTAGAAATCAAAACCTAATTGTTCGGTTG
>JAGVCB010000107.1 GCA_020059445.1 Polynucleobacter sp.
GGGAGAGGCTTTCAGAATATCTGCATCAACGCGCTCACCGCCTGACACGATGGCCGCATCTTTATCGGCCAAAGCTGCTTTCAAATCAGACGAATTCCACAGATGATCATCTTGGTTTGACTGGACAATCGCCACCTTTTCTAATTCAGCCAAAAGGTCTGGGAAGATGGCGCGAGCAAGCAAAATCTTAGGTTTTTGTGCATTTTCTGACATTTTTGTCTCCTGTTTTTGTTTGTTTTATTGGTTTTCTTTATTGTATGTCATTGATTTAAATCACATAGAAATGCCGATGCCACGCCTAAGAATAAGGCTATCTGTATCTTAAAGGCCTGTCTAAGATAAAATATCATTTTCATCTTCTTTGAGATTGATGCCATGACTTATGTTGTAACTGAAGCCTGTATTCGTTGTAAGTACACCGATTGCGTTGATGTTTGCCCAGTAGATTGTTTCCGCGAAGGTCCTAACTTTTTGGTCATTGATCCAGATGAGTGCATTGATTGCGCTGTTTGCGTCCCAGAATGTCCAGTCAATGCCATTTATGCCGAAGATGATGTGCCAGGTGATCAACAAGCTTATATCAAGCTCAACGTTGAACTTGCAGCCAAATGGCCATCGATCACCAAATCAAAAGAGGCTTTGGCTGATGCAGACGATTGGAAAGATGCCAAAGGTAAATTAAGCGAGTTAATTCGCTAGAGCTTTTTAAGAAAGATCCTGTGGCAGATAAACAAGCAACAATTGAAACAGATGCAATTGTTATCGGTGCAGGACCGGTTGGTCTTTATCAAGTATTTCAGTTAGGCCTATTGGGCATCAAAGCCCATTTGATTGATGCCCTGCCTCAGGCTGGTGGTCAATGTGTTGAACTCTACAGCGACAAACCAATCTACGATATCCCCGGCATTCCTTTTTGCACTGGTCAAGAATTAATCGATCGCTTGCAAGAGCAAATCAAAGTTTTAAAAACACCCTCTCATTTCAACCAAGAAGTGACTCTGGTCCAAAAACGTGCGGATGGCTGCTTTGATGTGCAAACATCTCAAGAAACATTCATCAGCAAAGTGATCATTGTTTCCGCAGGCGTGGGCGCTTTCAAGCCTCGCAAATTGTCATTGCCTGGCATTGACGCTTATGAAGGCAAACAAGTCTTTTATAAATTGGGCTCAGTCAAACAATATGCAGGCCAAGACATCGTCATCAACGGCGGCGAAACTGCTGCCCTAGAGGCTGCCGTTACATTAGCTGGGATTGCCAAAAGCATCACCTTGGTTCACAGACGCGATATTTTTAAAGCTGAAGAGTCTTTGATCCAGCGCTTTCAAGACCTATGCACCCAGGGTTTGATCAAGGTTCAACTCGGTCAAGTCACCAACTTCAAAGCAACTGGTGTAACACTTAACAGTCTCGAAGTCACAGACTTTGACGGTCAAACGCATGATTTGCGCTTAGATGCTTTACTTCCTTTGCTTGGCATATCACCCAAGCTTGGAGCTATTGCTGATTGGGGCATTGATTTAGAAAATAAACAAGTACTGGTAGATACAGAAAAGTTTCAAAGCAGCACTGTTGGGATTTTTGCGGTGGGTGATATCAACACCTACCCTGGTAAAAAGAAGTTAATCGTGTGTGGTTTTCATGAAGCAACCTTGGCTGCTTATGGATGCGCCGCTCACATCTATCCGGGGCAAGCCATCCATCTGCAATACACAACCACCTCACCCAAGCTTCATGAAATTCTTGGCGTTACGCCACAAGCTTAGTCTTTAGACATTGCTCTTGATAGGATGATCACTGGCAGGAGGCCTGCTAACACAATCGTCAAGGCTGGCCAAGCTGCTTCAGCCAAACGCTCATCCGACGCTAATTGATATGTCACAACTGCCAAAGTGTCAAAGTTAAATGGTCGAAGCACCAGTGTTGCTGGTAATTCTTTCATAACGTCTACGAATACCAGTAAGCCAGCTGTTAATAAACTGCGGCGCAAAAGTGGCAAATGAATCTTTCTCAATAATTCCCAGCGACCAGACCCCAAACTCATGGCGCTTGCATCCATACTTGGGGTGATTTTGCTCAAGCCGGCTTCAACTGTTTGCAAACTGGAAGATAAAAACCGCGTCAGATACGCATAAACCAAAACCATGACCGAACCAGAAATCAACCAAGCAATATCCAATTGCCCTAACAAGGCCAAAATACCAACGGCTAAAACAGCTCCTGGCACGGCATAACCCAAGCTGACCATGCGATTAACAATTTGTTGCAATCCACCTTTGGCCAGTCTTGCGCTGTAGGCAAACCAAACCGCAATAGCAACGGCACAAATCGCTGTAATGGTCGATAAAGTGATGGTGTTACCTAACCAATTCCAATAACGTTCATTCAAACTCTCACCGCTTGTAATCGCCAAATAAGCCATGATGATGACAGGCATGATGAAACCAAATAGCAAAGGCAATAAACACGCCAAACTTGCCCAAGCAGCCAATTTTCCCTGCAGACGCCATGGTTTGATTTGTCTGAAGCGTTGACCTGAAGCAGCAAAACGCATTTTTCGACGGCTGGCGTGTTCCAAAAGAAGCAGTAAGAAAATGATACCCAGCAATGCTGCAGATAATTGCACTGCTGCCATGCGATCCCCCATGCTCAACCATGCTCTGTAAATACCAGTGGTCAAAGTTTGCACCCCGAAATAAGACATGGCACCGTAATCAGCAACGGCTTCCATCAATGCCAAAGCGACGCCTGCCATTGTGGCTGGTCTTGCCATCGGTAAAGCGATTTGCCAAAAAGCTCCCCAAGGACCGGCACCCAGCGTTCTTGCTGCTTCAATCAAACGAGGGCTGCGCTCTAAAAAAGCAGTGCGGCATAAGAGATAAACATATGGATACAAAGCCAGGCTCAAGACACAAATAGCGCCCCACAATGACCTTGGCTCTGGAAACCAGGGTAATCGGTCAACCCCCAAGAAATCTCGCAAAAGCGTTTGAATCGGGCCCGAGAATTGAAAGAAATCCGTGTAGGCATAAGCCATCACGTAGGTGGGCATGGCCAAAGGCAAAATCAAAGCCCATTCGAACAACCGTTTACCCGGAAACTCACAGGTGGCCACCAACCATGCGGTGATGATGCCCATGCTAGCCACCCCAACCGTCACACCCAAAGCCAAGACCAAGGTGGTCCAAGCATAGCCCGGTAACACTGTACTTAATAGGTGCCCAAGCACATCACCAGTGCTGGACTGGGGATTCAGGAGTGCGGCAAAAATCCCCAATATTGGCAAAGCCAATACCAAAGATAAGAGTATGGGTGTTATTCGTGGTCGCAAGATGGGATAATTATAAGAATGATTATCGATACGCAACCAATTCATTTAAATATTGAGGCCATTGATGTGGGTTATCCAGGCGAAAAGTCTGGTAGCTGGAACCATGTCGTACAAGGCTTGAGCATGCATTTAGACCATGGCAAGATTGGCTGCCTGCTAGGGCCTTCAGGATGCGGTAAATCGACTGTTTTGCGTGCAATTTGTGGTTTTGAGCCCATCCAAAATGGCACGATCACCCTTGATAAGCAAATTGTTAGTTCAAAAGACTTCTCAATTGCCCCAGAAAAAAGACGCGTTGGCGTGGTTTTCCAAGACTATGCTTTATTTCCCCATTTAACCAATGCTCAGAACGTGGCTTTTGGCCTAAGGGAACTCAGTCAAAAAGAAGCTTTGCACAAGGCTGAAGAATGGCTTGAGCGTGTTGGCCTGAAGAATGTTGGGGATCGCTACCCACATGAACTCTCAGGCGGCCAACAGCAACGTGTGGCCTTGGCTCGTGCCATGGCACCAGAACCTGAACTACTGCTCTTAGATGAGCCATTCTCAAACTTGGATGTGGATTTGCGCGAGCGCTTGGCTGGTGAGGTCAGAGATATTTTGAAGGCCAATGGCACAACTGCTTTATTGGTCACCCATGATCAATTTGAAGCATTTGCCATTGCTGATGATGTTGGCGTGATGGTGGATGGTCGCTTGGTCCAATGGGACAGCGCTTATAACCTTTACCATCGCCCTGCCACTCGCTTTGTGGCTGACTTTGTTGGCTACGGCGTATTTGTGCCAGGAGTTACCAAACCAGGCCCATCTGTAGAAATTGAATTAGGCTTATTACCACTGCCTCAATCAAGTTATGGCTTGCCCAATGAAGAAGTCGATGTTCTTTTACGAGCAGACGACATTGTTCATGATGATGACAGCCCTCTTCAAGCCGAGGTCATCACCAAGGCCTTCCGTGGCGGAGACTTTTTATACACAGTCGAACTAAGCTCTGGTCAACGCTTGCTGACCATGGTGCCTAGCCACCACAATCATGCGATTGGTGAAAAAATCGGTATCAAATTAGTGGCCGATCACGTGGTTACTTTTAGCAAGTAGTAGAATCCTGATA
>JAGVCB010000077.1 GCA_020059445.1 Polynucleobacter sp.
GGCTTTGGTTGAAAAGCGAGAAATTCCTGGTTACTACTTGAACATCACCGCTTATGCTGAAGAATTGCTGACAGGCTTAGAAGGTTTGGGTTGGCCTGAGCGCGTTAAGTTGATGCAACAGAACTGGATTGGTAAGAGTTTTGGCGTGCGCTTTGCCTTCACACATCAAATCAAAGACGATGCTGGTCAGTTGATCCAAGACGGAAAGATGTTTGTCTTTACCACCCGTGCTGATACGGTGATGGGTGTGACTTTCTGCGCAGTAGCTGCAGAGCATCCTTTGGCCATGCACGCGGCTAAAAACAATCCTGCACTATCTGCCTTTATTGAGAAATGCAAACAAGGCAGTGTGATTGAAGCAGATTTGGCGACTCAAGAAAAAGAGGGTATGCCCACTGGTTTAAAAGTCACTCATCCTTTGACGGGTGAAGAGGTGGATGTTTGGGTTGGTAATTATGTTTTGATGAGCTATGGTGATGGCGCAGTGATGGGTGTGCCTGCTCATGATGAGCGCGACTTTGCTTTTGCCTTGAAATACAAGATTGCCATCAAGCCAGTCATGGCCATTGATGGTCAAGAATTCAATAGTAGTGCTTGGCAAGATTGGTATGCGGATAAGGAAACAGTCAAAGCTGTTAACAGTGGCAAATATGATGGTTTGAGGCACTCTGATGCAGTGCATGCAGTGGCCAAAGATTTGGCTGCCTTGAATTTGGGAGAATTAAAAACCACTTATCGCTTGCGCGATTGGGGTATTTCTCGTCAGCGTTATTGGGGTACTCCGATCCCGATCATTCATTGTGAATCTTGCGGTGAAGTGCCTGTACCTGAAAAAGATTTGCCGGTTGTCTTGCCAGAGGACTGTGTGCCAGATGGCTCAGGAAATCCGCTCAATAAGCGTGAAGACTTTTTAAAGTGCACATGTCCTAAATGTGGCAAACCTGCGCGTCGTGAAACCGACACCATGGATACTTTTGTTGATTCAAGCTGGTATTTCATGCGCTACACATCACCAGGGGCGAATGCCATGGTGGATCAGCGCAATGATTACTGGATGCCGATGGATCAATACATTGGCGGTATTGAGCATGCGATTCTTCATTTGCTCTATGCACGCTTCTGGACCAAAGTGATGCGTGATTTAGGTTTGGTGAAGTTTGATGAGCCATTCAGCAATTTGCTCACTCAGGGCATGGTCTTGAATGACACGTATTACATTGATGAGCCCAATGGTCGTAAAACTTGGGTGAATCCAGATGATGTGTTGGTTGAGACTGATGACAAGGGTCGTCCAGTATCTGCCAAACATAAAACTTCTGGCAAAGCTGTCAGTATTGGCGGCGTCGAGAAAATGGCCAAGAGTAAAAATAACGGCATTGATCCCCAATCTTTGATTGATCAATATGGTGCCGACACAGCTCGCTTGTTCACGATGTTTGCTGCTCCTCCTGAGCAGCAATTGGAATGGTCTGGTTCTGGCGTTGAGGGAGCTTCTCGCTTCTTGCGTCGTTTATGGTCCTATGGCTCGACGCATACAGCAGTGGTTCAGACGGCCAAGCATGAGCTTCCTGCGACTTTGTCGGAAGCAGATGCAGCTTTGCGTCTAGAAGTATATGGCGTCTTAAAGCAAGCTAATTTTGATTACCAGCGCAAGCAATACAACACGGTGGTGTCAGCCACCATGAAAATGCTCAACGCTTTGGAGCAGGCTAAGACAGTCAGCCCTGAAGTGCGTCGTGAGACCTTGGGTATCTTGTTAAGAGTTTTATACCCTGTGGTGCCACACATCACCTTCACACTTTGGAATGCCGCTGGATATGTTCAGCAGTGGGGTGATTTATTGGATGCGCCATGGCCTGAGGTCGATGAGTCAGCGCTTGTGCAAAATGAAATCACTTTGATGATTCAGGTGAATGGCAAGTTAAGAGGCCAAGTGTTGGTGCCAACCGATGCCGATAAAGCCAGCATTGAAGCCATGGCTTTGGCCAGTGAGGCTGCGATCAAAGCCATGGATGGTGCTCCTGCTAAAAAGGTCATCATCGTGCCTGGTCGCTTGGTCAATATTGTTATTTAATGATGAATATGAGTCATTGATTTTTAAATAGAGCACAATAAGCAAATCATGAAAAAAACCACCACCATTTATTCATTTGGGCGCCGTCAGCTCTTGGGGGGTGGTTTATCTATTTTGGCCATGGGAGCACTCAGTGCTTGTGGCTGGCGTTTGCGCGGCAAAGTTGATTTACCTTATAAAAATATTCTGATCAGCGGTAATTTGACACAAGAATTGCGCGATGACTTGGACATGATATTTCGAGTCAATGATGTACAGATTGTTAAAGCTGCCAAAGATGCAGAGCTGGTGCTTGAGATTATTTCTGAACAAAATGCCCGTCAAGTTCTATCCTATAACGGCGCTGGTCAAATCACGGCTTATCGAATCATCTCCAGAGTTGTTTTCAGAGCGTTTGATCAAAATGGTATTGAGTTGATGCCTGAGTCTGATATTTATTTGACGCGTGACATTGATTTCAACCAAGCCGATGTTCAGTCATTTGATCTTTTGGTGGCAGAGTATGTCAAAAATATGAGATTCGATATTGTGAATCAATTGATGCGCCGCTTGGCATCAATCAAGAAGTTACCTTCTCAGAAAACTCCCTCGGAGTCACAGCCCAAGAGTCGCTGAGCATGCAAAAAGCAGATGCATTCGAGGCACATTTAGCACA
>JAGVCB010000109.1 GCA_020059445.1 Polynucleobacter sp.
ATTTCTGCTTCGGTTGCAAAACGGAAATCTGTCAAACCTGGCACTTTGCTTGCTTTGATTTCATTTAATTCATGATCACCACGGATCAACAACAAAAATAATTTTGCGCCATCTTCTTGATCAACTGCCAACACAATTGATTTGACTGTTTTCTCAATCGAACACTTTAAAAATTGCGCAACTTCTTCGCATTTCACTTGGCCAGGTGTAGGCGTTAAAGCCATCGCTTGAGAAGCAGCGCCCCTGCTTGCGATCAATGAGAGCGCTTCGGCAGTTTCAATATTTGCGGCGTAGTCAGAGCTTGGGCAGTATGCAATGGCATCTTCTCCAGTATCCGCAATCACGTGGAACTCTTGACTACCAGTTCCGCCAATAGCACCGTTGTCTGCATTAACAGCTCTGAAGTTAAGCCCTAAGCGCTGAAAGATGCGGGTGTAAGCATCAAACATCTTGGCGTAAGACACCTTCATACCGTCGACATCACGGTCAAAAGAATAGGCATCTTTCATGCTGAACTCACGACCACGCATGATGCCAAAGCGTGGGCGACGCTCATCTCGGAATTTTGTTTGAATTTGATAAAAATTAACTGGCAATTGCTTGTAACTCTTGATCTCATGACGAGCGATGTCAGTCACCACTTCTTCAGAAGTTGGCTGGATCAAAAAGTCACGATCATGACGATCTTTGATTCTCAATAACTCTGGACCCATCTTGTCCCAACGACCAGTTTCTTGCCATAGTTCAGCTGGCTGAACAACTGGCATTAGAAGTTCAACAGCCCCGGCCTTATCCATCTCTTCACGGATGATGCCCTCGACCTTCCTAATAACCTTAAGACCCATGGGCATATAGTTGTAGATGCCGGCGCCCAGCTTTCTAATCAAGCCAGCGCGCATCATGAGCTTATGAGAAACGATTTCTGCATCTGCTGGGGCTTCTTTTAAAGTTCGGATAAAAAATTGGCTGGCTTTCATGGTTCACTTTATAAAATAATGGGTTGGCTATATAGCTATAATCAATTTATTGATTTTAAAGGATTAAAGGATTAAGGCAGGAATATGCTCGACAGAGAAGGGTACAGACCCAACGTCGGCATCGTTCTACTCAATCAACGCAACGAAGTATTTTGGGGGAAACGTGTTGGCCAGCACTCTTGGCAATTCCCGCAAGGTGGTATCCAACACGGTGAAAACCCAGAACAAGCTATGTATCGTGAGTTGCATGAGGAGATCGGTCTAGAGCCGCAACATGTCCAAATTATTGGACGAACCCGCGAATGGCTTCGTTATGACGTGCCACAGGAGTTCTTGCGTCGCCCATCCGCAGCAGGTGCCGCACGTCGTCCAACCCGTCAAGCTTATCGTGGCCAAAAGCAAATTTGGTTCTTATTGCGCATGGTAGGTCGTGATAGCGATGTCTGTTTGCGCGCCACAGATCATCCAGAATTTGATGCCTGGCGTTGGAGTCCTTATTGGATTCCATTGGATGTGGTAATTGATTTCAAACGTGAAGTCTATGAACTGGCTCTATCAGAGTTGGCCAGATATATTTCGCGGGGACCTCGCATGATGATGATGCCTTGGGGTTCACCATTGGATCTTTATAAATCAACATTGCATGACCCCAAACAAGATTCGGAGCCCTCTTGATTCAACACTCATTATTTAAGCATATTCTTAGAATCTCTTTGAGCTTGTTAGCCGCGATGAGCATTGCTTCTCATGCTCAGTACCGGACCGCTGATCCTGCCGACGAAAATGATCCAGATGCTCCACGATTTTGGGAAGAGACTGAAGTCAAAATTCCAACAGCTCCCCCATCTAAAGATCTAAAACCATTTTATGTTTCAGGCACAACCCAGCTAAATTTTGCTTTAGATGCAACGTCAATTGCATTTGGCAAAGATGAAGTGATTCGCTATGTTGTCGTGATCACAACACCCAGTGGCGCCCAACAAGTCAGCTACGAAGGGATTCGTTGTGAGAAGTATGAGTGGCGCCTGTACGCGACCATGAAAAAAGATGGTGGGTGGCATAAATCTGCTAATAGTCGCTGGCAATTGATTCGAAATACTGGTCACAACTCTTACCATGCAGCCTTGGTCAGAGATGCCTTTTGCGACAACGGAATTCCACGCAGAAGCGCAAAAGAAATCATTCCCTTATTGCAACCCTGATCATTGACGATCAGATTGATTTATCAATCTTTGAATGAGCTAACTGAGTATTTTATTTTTTGGCGCTTAATTGAGAGCCGATCGACTCTCCCTTAGCCAAACGAACCAAGACATTCTCTTCAAGACCAGACGCAATCACAGTGTCAGCACCTGACTGAGCAGCAACTTTTGCGGCCAACACCTTAGTGAGCATGCCGCCCTTACCAATATCACTGCCTGCCCCACCGGCCATTTTTTCTAAAGCAAGATCACCCGCTTGTGCCTCTTGAATCAAATGTGCGTTTGCATCGCTGCGTGGATCAGCACTGAATAAGCCGCCTTGATCAGTCAAAATAATTAAAGCATCAGCCTCAATCAGGTTGGTCACCAAAGCACCTAAAGTGTCATTATCGCCAAATTTAATTTCATCAGTGACCACCGTGTCGTTTTCATTGATGATAGGTACAACGCCATGCTTGAGAAGTGTTAACAAAGTCATGCGCGCGTTTTGATTTCTTTGTTCATCTGCTAAGTCAGCATTGGTGAGCAATACCTGTGCCGTTCTAATTCCATATTGAGCAAAACAAGTTTCATAAACTTGTACCAAGCCCATTTGACCAACAGCTGCTGCAGCTTGTAACTCATGGATATCAGTAGGACGCTTGGTCCAATTCAAACGTTGCATACCTTCAGCAATCGCACCAGAACTTACCATCACCACTTGCTTACCCATGGTGCGCAACTCAGCCATTTGAGCAGCCCAACGACCAATCGCTGCATGATCAAGCCCCTGACCACGATTGGTCACCAGCGTTGAACCCACTTTGATCACGATGCACTGGGCATCTTGTATTGCTTTGCTCACCAAGCACTCCTTAGATACATGTATTTTTTGATTATTTTTTAGTCGTTAACTTTTAATCATTAACTTCGTCGTCATCGATGTCTTTCTTCTGAAAACGTGGATCAGCATCATGCTCTTCAGCTTCATCGCGCTGCGCTTTTTTCGCATCAAGATCTGTCTGAATGGCATAACAAAGTTGTTGGCAACCTTCTCCAGTCAAAGCTGAAATTTCAAAGACCGGGCCCTTCCAGCCATAAGCCTTG
>JAGVCB010000125.1 GCA_020059445.1 Polynucleobacter sp.
AAATATAAAAAATAACTTTGTACCCAGTGAGACCCATTGATTAAAAATCTTGTTGGCCATGGCAGCTCTGCTTGAAAGTTGGCGAACATATTTTCAAAGCTGGGGATTACCCACTGAAACATTGCAATCAAAACAAGAGTGGAAACACCGAGAACGATGCACGGGTAGCTCAGGGCTTTTTTAATTTTCTTTTGCAATTTGATTTGTTTATCAAGATAAACAGCAGCTTGTGAAAGGCTGTCTATTAGATTACCGGTGGCTTCTCCAGTTTGTAATAAGCTGACGCAAAATGGATGAAACCCCATGCGCGATAGGGCATAAGAAAGACTGTTGCCATTGGCCAAGGATTTTTGGATATTGGTGAGCCCCATCATTTGAATGGCATCCAACAAAGATAAGCCTGACTTCAAGAGTGAATGAAGTTGTCTGATCAAGTGAAGTTGAGCAGTTTCTTTCATGCGATGTGACGCCTGATTTCATTTTCAGAGCTCAGTCCTGCTGCGATAAGGCTTTGCGCAGACTCTTTCAGAGTGAATATTTTTTCAGTATGGCATTGGGCTTGAATGGCACTCAAGGCTGCCTCACTCTCAACCAACTGTCTTAATTGATCAGATAGGCGCATCACTTGATGAACTGCTGTTCGACCATAAAAGCCAGTGCTGTTGCAGACTGCGCATAACCTAGTTTGAGTTTTCGTTGGATTGTCTTTGCAAGCTTTGCAGAAAGTACGCACCAATCTCTGCGCAGTGATACAACTGACATTATTGGCAATGTCACTGTGTGAGCAGCCCAATTGTTTTAGTCTGAAGATTGCGCTGGGCGCATTGTTGGCATGAAGAGTGGCTAAAACCAAATGACCTGTTTCAGCGGCTTGTAATGCAATCTTTGCTGTCACAGAATCTCTGATTTCGCCCACCATGATGATGTCAGGATCTTGTCTCATCAAGGCCCTTAATGCCACATCAAAACGCAAGCCTGCTTTTTCATTGATGGGTACTTGATTGATTCCCTGCAGTTGAATTTCTACAGGATCTTCAATACTGGTGATATTTCGGCTGCCATCCATTAAATACTTTAAGCAACTATATAAGGTTTGAGTTTTGCCACTACCCGTGGGGCCAGTGACCAAAATCATGCCCTGAGCCTGCTCAAGGCAGTGCAGTAAATTTTGTTGTTGAGCTTGATCAAGACCGATCTTATTGATGTCAAGATCTGCCTCTTGCTTACTTAGTACCCTTAAAACAATTTTTTCGCCATGCAGTGTGGGCAGGGTTGAGACTCGGCAATCAATGTTATTGAAGTTAGCGCTCTCAGATCTCTTGGAGCCATTCAATAACATTTGCCCATCTTGCGGCAGTCGCTTTTCTGAAATATCCAGGCGCGCTAAAATTTTGACTCGACTAGAGAGTCTGTCGTGCCAGTGTGCAGGCGAACTTCTTAAATGACTCAGGCAGCCATCAACGCGCAAGCGTACGTGGCTTACTCCGTTTTCTGGCTCAATGTGAATGTCACTGGCTTTTGCCAGGAGCGCTTGATCAACAATGTCTTGCCAGAAATGAATGATGACATCATCTTCTTCAATCATTCGGCTGATAAATGCGGACAGTTTTAATGATCTGTTCATCCACTTGGATGATTTCCATGATCACGTCGCCTATTTTGACGCTGACGTTATTGTCTGGGATATCTTCTAGAGTCTCGATCAATAAACCATTCAGCGTTTTGGGGCCATCGGTAGGTAGATCAAGATTTAAAAGACGATTCAAATCACGCAAGCTGGCAGTGCCATCTGCAAGGTAGGTATTATCTTCTAACCATTTTGTTTTGATGGCAAGGTCTGGCAGAGATGTTGTGAATTCGCCGATCAGTTCTTCTAGGATGTCTTCAATGGTGACAAGTCCTTGAACAATGCCGTATTCATCGACCACGAGACCAATGCGCTCTTGGTTTTCTTGGAAGAATTGAAGTTGCTGTAACACAGGTGTGCCACTTGGAATGAAATAAGGCTCACTCAATAAATCTTTGAAATGATGGTGTTGAAGATCTTCATCACCCAGCAAGCTCAATGCTTTTCTAACAGCCAAGATGCCAATCACTCGATCAGAATCTTCGTCGCAGACAGGTAGTTTGTTGTGATAGCAAGTCTCTAGCTGATGAATCACATCTTCGATTGGTTTTGAAAAATCCAATACTTCCATGCGTGATCTAGGTGTCATCACATCATCGACCTTGATGCTCTCAAGGTTGAATAGATTGACTAAGATACTTCTGTGTTTATTTGGAATGAAATGGGTTGATTCAAGTACCACTGACCGTAATTCTTCCGGTGTCATTTGAGTATCTTGATTGGCTTTTGTGTTAACCCTGAGAACTTTGAGTAGGCCAGACACAAATACATTGATCAACCACATCGCGGGTTTGAGGATCACGATCAAAGGTCTGATCACCCAGCTCGTGAAAATAGCAAATCTTTCTGGATAAGTTGCGCCAATCACCTTGGGAGTGATTTCACAAAAAATAATGATCAATACAGCGGCCACACCTGTGCTGATGGAAAGCACGGATGCGTTATTGCCAAAGGCATGCATTGCTATGGCAGTTAATAAAACAGGCAGGATGGTATTGACGATATTGTTACCAATCAAGATGACCGATAACAATTCTTCTGTTCTTGAAAGTAGGCTTTGCGTGTTCTTTGCGCCACGATTGCCGCGATTAGCCAAATGACGAATTCTGTGACGGTTGGCTGCCATCATGCTGGTCTCAGTGATTGAGAAAAAGGCAGAAATTGCCAACAATAAAACCACTAAACCAACTTGTGCCCACCAAGGCCAATCATTGAGCCACGAATCCATGAATGCTTTCTTAAGCAAAGAACATGTGAGTGACTATAGCAAACTAAGCTTGGTTTGTATTGTTAAAGCCTTACAAATGCTGGTATGAAATTCGGATTATCTTGTCAGAAACATCTGACAAGGAAAAATCTTAAATTTAAATATGTGGATTTTTAGCTTGAGCGCTTCAGGGAGTAATCGCAAAGATACATCAAGCTTTGTGTTGCGGCATTTTGCGGGAAGCATTTCAAAGATTCTCTGGCTAATTGAGCTTCACGCAATGCAGCAGCTTCTGTGTATTGAATGGCATCAGAATTCATGATGGCCTGATAAACCTGCTGAAAGAGATCTTCAGGTAACTCATCTGCTTGTTCAATCGCGGATCTGATCAAAGACTTTTGCTCTGGAGTGCCGTGATCAAGCAAGTAAATCAAAGGTAAGGTTGGCTTACCTTCACGTAAATCATCGCCAGCATTCTTGCCCATCTGTTCTGCGCTGGCTGTGTAATCAAGGATGTCATCAACCAATTGGAAAGTGGCGCCAATGTGCTTACCGTAAGCCTGCGCAGCAGCGTATTGCTCCGGAGTGGCTTTTGCCAAAAGGGCGCCAAGCGCAGAAGATGCTTCAAACAATTTGCCTGTTTTAAAGTGAATCACTTGCATGTAGCGTGCTTCATTGACATCAGGGTCATGCATGTTCATCAACTGCAACACTTCGCCTTCAGCAA
>JAGVCB010000066.1 GCA_020059445.1 Polynucleobacter sp.
AATTTTCAGAATAAGTTTCGGAAAATTTTCAATTTTCCGAAACTTAAGCGGCGAGACCTTTTCTAAAAGTGTAAACTACTTTTGCAATAAAATGAAACATCCCAAAAAATCCGTTGAAATCTGCTCCATCCGCCCCATCCGTTCTCCCATTCGCTCTACACCTTTTTTGTCATGTACTAAGAACACTTATATAACCGTTTCTGTATTTGAACTTCTAAGATTTAGATTTGTTTTCCCATCTAAATCAACTCAAATATGTTATTCAAAATCCGAAAAATAATTTTTCCATTGCTCGTCTTGATGACGATTGCAAGCCTCTATTTCGCCGCACAATTGCGATTTAGCTTTGATTTCAAACAATTTTTCCCCGAAAACGACCCGGATAATACTTTTTTTGAACAATTTGTCCAAGATTTTGAACCCGATGATAATTTTTTATTAATCGCGGTGCGCCGCGAACAAGGCATTTTTGACAGCGTTTTCCTCGCAAAAATTCATGATTTGACCTTGGCCATCCATGATTTTTGCGCCCAAAACAAAATCTCTCAAATTTCCAGCGCTCACACGTCCAGGACCCGCCAGGCCCGCGCACACCATACCGCCGATGGTTGCATGAGGACCGAAATGAGGAGATTCAAAAGAAAATTGTTGGTTCTTTTCCGCAAGAATTGATTCGACTTCTTTGATTGGAGTGCCAGCCTTGACTGTGATCACCAATTCATCTGGTTGATAGCTCGCCACACCTTGATAATCTTTGGTTGAGATGGGGGTACCTTTGAGTTCGCCGCCTAACCAATCCTTAGAACCTGAGCCCGTGATGCGTAACAATTGTTTGGTTTGAATTGCGCCTTGGATTTGCTCAGCAAATCCTTTTAATAATTGATCGCTCATTTAGAAGCGCTCCAATTCTGGGTGAGGTAAAACACCGCCAGTCACTCGCATGCGACCATATTCAGCGCAGCGGTTGAGTGTTGGAATCGCTTTATCGGGATTCAATAATTTATCTGGGTCAAACGCTGCTTTTACTTTCCAGAAAAGTTCGCGCTCTGAGTCACTGAATTGAACACACATTTCATTGATCTTTTCAATACCGACACCGTGTTCACCAGTGATGGTTCCGCCAAGCTCAACGCATGTTCTTAAAATGTCGCTACCAAATGCTTCGGCGCGGTGCCATTCATCTTTATCTGCACCATTGAACATGATGAGTGGGTGCATGTTGCCATCGCCTGCGTGAAACACATTCATACAGCCGAGTTGATATTTCTTTTCCATTTCCTGAATGCGTTTTAGCAACGTCGCAATGTGTTGACGTGGAATGGTTCCATCCATGCAGTAGTAGTCTGCTGAAATCCTACCGGCTGCTGGGAAAGCATTTTTTCGACCGCTCCAAAACTTAAGACGCTCAGCTTCATTTTGTGAAACTTGGATACGGATAGCCCCGCTGTTTTTTAGAACAGCTGTCATGCGTTCAATTTCTTCAGCCACTTCTTCGGGCGTGCCATCGGATTCGCACAGTAAAATAGCGGCAGCGTTCACATCGTAGCCAGCATGAACAAATTCTTCAACGGCTCGTGTGGCGGCTTGGTCCATCATTTCTAGACCTGCAGGAATAATCCCTGCAGCAACGATTGCAGCAACTGCGTTACCGCCTTTTTCTACATCATCAAAGCTGGCCATGATGACCTGAGCCAATTGAGGTTTAGGCACAAGCTTGACTACTACCTCAGTGATCACCGCTAACATACCTTCACTACCAACCAAAATAGAGATCAAATCTAATCCCGGTGCATCTGGCGCAAGACTGCCAAACTCAACCACTTCACCAGTCATCAAAATGCCGCGCACTTTGAGGATGTTATGCAGGGTTAGACCGTACTTCAAGCAATGTACTCCGCCTGAGTTTTCGCTGACGTTGCCACCAATCGAGCAGGCAATTTGAGAGGATGGATCTGGGGCGTAATACAAACCATGTTTTGCAACTGCCTCAGAAATCGCTAAATTTCTAACACCAGGTTGGACCACCGCAGTTCTGGCAATGGGATCAACATGGATGATTTTCTTGAGTTTTGCCAATGAGAGCACCAAACCTTGAGAAATTGGCATGGCACCACCTGAAAGACCGGTTCCTGCACCCCTTGGAACAATTGGCACCTGCAAGTCTTTGCATACTTTGATAACTTCAACGGCTTGAGCCTCAGTTTCAGGGAGGGCAACCGCCAAAGGCATTTGGCGATATGCCGCTAGACCGTCGCATTCATAAGGAATTGTGTCTTCGGGCTCCCATAATAGGGCGTGTTCAGGTAAATGAGGCTTTAAAGCCTTTACCAGATGGGCTTGGCGGGCTTTAATGAAAGCTTCAGAATTCTCGTTAACAGTATTCATATTTCTCGATTATTAATGGTTTAGCTCTATTCTAGCCATTTCCCTATAATCAGTCATATGGGTAAACGATTGACACAAATTGCAACACGCACAGGCGATGCTGGGACCACCGGTTTAGGTGATGGTCAGCGCGTTGATAAAGACCATCTCAGGATCTGCGCCATGGGCGATGTTGATGAACTAAATTCTGAAATTGGGGTCTTGATCAATGAGGACATTCCTCAGGCAATCGCCTCCGAATTGAGAGAATTATTCTCCATAGTTCAACATGATTTATTTGATCTGGGTGGCGAGTTATGCATACCCAACTACACTTTGCTTAAAGAAGAGCAGGTTGCTCAATTAGATGTTTGGCTTGAAAAATACAATGCCAGCCTACCTCGCCTAGAAGAATTCATTCTTCCTGGTGGCACACGTGCAGCCGCTCAAGCGCATGTGTGCAGAACTGTTTGTCGAAGAGCTGAGCGTTCAATTGTTAAGTTAGGTCGTCATGAACCCATTCATGACTCACCACGTCAATACGTCAATAGACTTTCGGACTTATTGTTTGTCTTAGCCCGCGTGCTGAATCGTGCTGCGGGGGGCACTGATGTTTTGTGGAATCATAAAAAAGACCCCGAAGGGTCTTGATTGCTTAGCTACTTGATTGTTTACTGCTTGATTAGCTAGATTACTTCTTACGACGTTTTTTAACGCCATCTGCAAGTATCTCTAGTACATCAAGAGAGTCATCCCAACCAATACATGCATCAGTGATGCTGGTGGCATACTTCAGTTCTTGAGGATTATCTTTGCCTGGAGTGAATTTTTGTGCTCCAGCAAATAAATGACTTTCCACCATCACGCCAAATACTTGTTTTGAACCTTTGGCTAATTGACCAGCAATATCCTTGGCCACCTCAATTTGACGCTCGTGCTGTTTGCTTGAGTTAGCGTGTGAGCAGTCAACCATCAATGATGCTGGCAACTTGGCAGCTTCTAGCTCGCTGCAAGCTGTGGCCACACTCTTCTCATCATAGTTCGTGGTTTTGCCGCCACGAAGAATCACGTGACAATCGCTATTACCCTTCGTTTCAACAATCGCAACCTGACCATTTTTATGAACTGATAAGAAGTGATGTGGACGGCTTGCTGATTGAATCGCATCCGTGGCAATTTTGATGTTGCCATCGGTACCATTTTTAAAGCCAATTGGAGCCGAGATACCAGAAGCCAATTCGCGGTGAATTTGGCTTTCTGTTGTTCTTGCACCAATCGCACCCCAAGAGATAAGGTCGCCGATATATTGTGGAGAAATAACGTCCAAGAATTCGCTACCAGCAGGCATACCCATACGGTTGATTTCAATCAATAGGTGACGAGCAATCCTCAAGCCTTCATCAATGCGGTAGCTTTCATCAAGGTATGGATCATTGATTAAACCTTTCCAACCCACCGTTGTACGAGGCTTTTCAAAATAAACGCGCATCACGATTTCTAATTCGCCTTCATATTTTTTACGTTGCTCTAAAAGCTTGTGAGCATAAGCAATTGCAGCGCTTGGATCATGAATCGAGCATGGACCAATGATCACCAGTAGACGATCATCTTTACCATGCATGATGTCGCGAATCTTCTTTCTAGTTTTGCTGATCAATTTCTCAACAGATGTTCCCTGAATAGGAAAAAAGCGAATGAGATGCTCTGGCGGTGGTAGCACCGTGATGTTTTGAATGCGGGCGTCATCAGTCTCTGACGTTTTATCAATGCTGGCATACCAGCTGTCTCTGGTGCTGAGAGATTTATCAACCATTTCATTAACTCCTTTACTTATTACCGTCATTCTTAAATTTGTAAAAAAAAACCGCCGTTGGTGTCGGCGGTTATTTTGAGTGCTGGAAATTTATGCTTGAATTTCTGCCTCTCGACCGCCGTGGGCTGAGAACCAAAAGTAAAAGAAATAAAATTTATTTGCAGACATAGGGTTAATGTAGCACAGTTTTATTTGTTTTAGTGATTACGCGGTGCCGCCAACTGTCATATTGTCAATCCTCAGGGTGGGCTGGCCAACGCCAACTGGCACGCTTTGGCCTTCCTTACCACAAACACCAATACCACTATCCAAGTCCATGTCATTGCCAATCATGCTGATATCTTTGAGCGACTCAGGACCATTACCGATGATGGTAGCCCCTTTTACCGGGTATAGGATTTTTCCGTTTTCGACCCAGTAAGCTTCAGATGCTGAAAACACAAACTTACCGCTAGTGATGTCCACTTGACCGCCACCAAAATTGGCTGCATAGAGACCTTTTTTAATACTGCCAATGATTTCTTGAGGATCCTCTTTGCCACCCAACATATAAGTATTGGTCATGCGAGGCATCGGTAGCGAAGCATAACTTTCACGTCTGGCATTACCAGTTGTTGGCATTTTCATGAGACGTGCATTAAGACTATCTTGTATGTAACCTTTCAGAATGCCGTCTTCAATCAGAGTGGTGCATTGAGTTGGCGTGCCTTCATCATCAACAGATAGTGAGCCGCGTCGACCAGGAATGGTGCCGTCATCCACAACTGTGACACCCTTGGCGGCAACACGTTGACCGATCTTGCCAGAGAAGGCTGATGACCCTTTGCGATTGAAGTCACCTTCAAGGCCGTGACCGATTGCTTCGTGCAGCAATACGCCTGGCCAGCCTGGGCCTAAAACAACAGTCATGGGGCCTGCTGGTGCAGCTCGTGATTCAAGATTAACAAGCGCTGAGCGAACCGCTTCATTGATCCAGTGATCAATCTTATCTTTGACAAAGAAGTGATAATCAAATCTTCCGCCACCGCCTGAAGAGCCAACTTCGCGACGACCATTTTGTTCTGCGATCACGGTGATTGAAATACGCACCAATGGGCGAATATCAGCCGCTAGAACACCGTTTGCCCGAGCGACCAACACAACGTCAAATTCGCCAGCAAGTCCGGCCATCACTTGCACAACACGAGGATCTTTG